>JBGTHN010000576.1:0-3641 GCA_041746235.1 Pyrinomonadaceae bacterium
TTTGGTCGGAACGCATGCGTCCCGCCTGCCCCTTTGCACGCTCTTAGCGTAGCAAAGGGTAAAGTTGCTCGTTTATAATGTTGAAATTATTTTGTATTCGCGTTGACTGATAAAATTAAACCTGAGAGATAATGACGTTGAACCGTTTGCCTTGCTCCGCTCATCAAACGGGCAGGCGAGCCGCCCGCGTTCCGACCAAAACAAAAGTTTTATAATTTAACTATTCAACATTCGATGCCAGATAAATTTCGCTTCGATAATCATCTATGCCAAGTTTGATAAGTTGCAACCAACCTTGTCTGCCGAGTAGATTACGATTTATTGAATAACTATCCGCAAAATAGACATAAGATTGAAAACGCAAACCGAGTGTTTCAAGTTCGATTTGATGAGCATAACCGATGACACCACCGCCCAATGTCGAGAATTTTTCACGATAACCGCTTTCGACATCAATTTCTAAAGCATCGGCAATGATTCTTGTAAAAAAACAATATTCCGAACCTGTATCAACCTTCGCCGAACAACTCTGCTCATTCGCACCAAAACGCAGAATCGCATCAATCGTAATTCCTGTTTTCAATGAATCGTAAGTTTCTTTTTTGTGAAAATCTATGGGAAAAGACATATTTACCAAACGCCTCCACTAATAAAAGGCGGTTCATCGCTTGCTTCGACAAAATGTATAAACAAACTTTTCAAACCCAATTCCTTTGCTTTTTTGACAACTTCTCTGCCATCAACATTCGATGCAATTAGCTTATTACCATCGAGTGCAATCCATTGTCCCGCAAATTTATCACGGTTTTCATTCAACCATTCACGCTCCCGCGAACGATCCTTAACCGGCAGATCGGTAGCAATAATCTTCGATTCAAACGGCGGACGTTTTCCCTGCGTCGGTGCAGAATTCAACTTCTCTTCCAAAACCACCCGCACAAATTCATCCTTGCCAATGCCCTTACTTTCCGCTTCCGCTTCCAACCTGTCTTCGAGTTCCTTTGAAATCTCAATCGTTAAAGTCATAGCTCATTTACCTCAAACCAAATTTTAGCATAGTGCCATTATATAACCATCAATTAATGAATCATTATCAATTGTAGGCAAAACTTTTGAATTACTAAAAATTATTTTAATCAATAACAGGAGGAAACCAACCGACACTAACCCAAAGTTCTCTCATTTTCATACTTCTTTCGTTATTTAATTTCAGAGCAACAGCCGTTGCACGACCGCACGCAGTTTTTCCGATAATTTCTGTGCCGTCAAAACTGAATTCAAAATGTCTGTTCCAATGTTGTTCGCGGGGATTAAAAAGCAAAACACGTCGATTGGTATTTGGATCAAACGCACTTGTTTTGGCGTGTTTGTAACTGTTGCAAGCACCGCAAGCTAACCAGAGGTTTTCCTCTGCATCAGTTCCGCCTGTGGCTTTTGGTATGATGTGTTCGATTTCAAAAGGAATTGGGACAAGGTGTTGAGGGTTTCGGCAATATCCACAAATGTTTTTTGCAGTCCGAATTATTTTTTGACGTAACTTTTGGGAGATTCGGCTCATTTCAAATCGGCAGGTGAATTTATCAATTTACGTTTAACCGCTTCGGCTATTCCATACGCTTTACGCAAAGTCGAAATCTGGTGAAGTTCGGTATAAATTTCGAGTTCCCTTTCTTCAATATCGGTAATCGAGCCTTCCTGCAAACGATCTAACAAAATGCTCATTCGTTCCGACTGCTCTTTCGGAATCATAAACTTTGCCAAAGCCAACACCGCTCCATCCGACCAACCCGCAACAGTTTCCTCAAACTCCAACATTCCAGCCGAAGTATCATCTTGCAGTCTATCCGCAATCACATCCTCAATTGACAAATGTTTCTCCTCAGCCAACTTACTAAAGTTGCGATACACATTCTCAGGTAATTTCAGAGTAATTTCCATAAACTAACTTTACCACAAAACCCATTATTGAAAAATTATCTTTACATTCATTGATTGGTTTAATTCGTTGATATAACAAATTGAAAGAATCAAAAGAATAAAAAATAGGATTATGGTCGGAACGCAGGCGGCTCGCCTGCCCATCGGCAAGCGAAGCGTCCGCCGATGGTTCAAGTAACTCGTTTGTAAATGTTGAGATTATTTTGTTTTCGGAATATTATAAACATACTTGCGAAACCGAATAGTGCTGAAAAATTAATCAACACATAGAAATATCAAAATAATTTTAATATTATCTGATATACTAAAACTAAAATTATACCGTTAAATACATAAATTGATTTTATATGTTAATTAAATTCGTTAATTGTCCAACTGAACTTGAAAAACTTAAAAGTGATGTTGAAGGAGAAGCAATAAAATTCACTGATGAGTTTTCAATTTTGGAAACTGATACTTTCAGAATACTTGTGGATCAAAAGACGGGTGCATTTTTTAGTGAATGCAATATATCTGCTAAAGAAATTGTAGAAATGGGAACAATAGATGTCTCTCTTGATCCAGATGAGCAATCTGATTATCGGGCAAATAGAGATTTTCAGGAAGGACATTCAGCTTATATAAAAATGCAAAATGATGCTAATCAAAAAAGAGTATTTAGTAATATCGTTTGTGAGTATAGTACTTCTTATCAAACAAATACGCCGTTAAAAATTATCGGCGGACAACATCGGTATTTAGCTATTGAAGATGCTTTTAAAAATGGTATTAATGAATATCATGGGGTAAAGGTTTATTTTCTCCTTGATAAAGAACAAAGACTCGATGTCCAATTGATTTCTAACACGAATATTTCCGTTTCTACGGATTTATTAGATAGAATGATGGAAACCGTCAAGGGTCCAGAACTGAGAGATTTTTGTCAGATAACAGGGCTACTAAATGATGACGAGGATTTTGCTGATAAAAAACAACGTGGTGGACAACTCACAGTCAGAGCCGCTAGAACATTTGTAATTAATTTTTTCAAAGGAAAACAAATACCAGACAGGCAATTTGATGATATAGATACGACTCCATATTTTCCAAAAACAGGTGGAATTGACGAAGAATGGGAAAATATAAGATGTGATGAAAGTATTTGGGAAAATGAGAAATTAATTAAAGCTGCAAAAGAGTTTGCAAAACTAAATCAGGCACAAAAAGAATACTTTAGGACTAACTCTGGACAATCTGAATTTTCCGACAAAGCCAACAGTTATTCTGTCCTAGCTGGCTGGGCTTTTGTTGCTGGAGTTCTACATAAAAATGAAATTCGTTTGAACCGACACTTTGAACTTGCTGAGATTAAGAAGACAGATCCTTTATCTTCAGTATTATTAGCAAAAGCAAAACATAAAACCGACCCTGAAAATTATCGTGGTCTTGGAACAAGAAATGATACAAAAGAAAGGGGACGACTTGCTGAACTTTTCTTCTTGCAAGCCGACAGAGGAAACGGTTTTACAAAATCCATAGTAGATTTGGCTCTCAAAAAGTATCACGCAAAACAATCAAATTTGGAAGTTAAAGAAGCTGAAAAAAAGTTAGAAGATGAATAATTTTGACAATTTTTGTGCAGATCTCCTAGAACAATCAAAGAGATTTTTGGAAAAATCGAAAACTGAAACTAATCCGAATGGCAAAAGTTCATATCAACATGC
>JBGTHN010000577.1:0-7236 GCA_041746235.1 Pyrinomonadaceae bacterium
TTATGCACATTTTTGCTTCGCGGAAAAATGCACTCGGAAGACGCAAATCCCGTTATGCGTTTCCTTCAAAAACTCTATAAACCGGCATTGGTGGCGGCGCTTAAAAATCGTTTTATCGCAGTTTTAATTGCCCTCTCATTATTTAGCGGTGCAGTTTTTCTGGCGGTCGGCATCGGTTCGGAGTTTATGCCGAATTTGAACGAGGGCGATCTGATGTATATGCCTGTTACCGATCCGGCTATCTCGATGGACGAAGCGTTAAAATTGATTCAAAAGCAAGACGAAATAATCGCTTCTTTTCCCGAAGTCGAATGGGCAGTCGGCAAGGTCGGTCGGGCGGATTCTTCGACCGA
Source organism: Pyrinomonadaceae bacterium (assembly GCA_041746235.1). Lineage (GTDB taxonomy): Bacteria > Acidobacteriota > Blastocatellia > Pyrinomonadales > Pyrinomonadaceae > Aridibacter. The sequence goes on from JBGTHN010000577.1 coordinate 354, forward strand.
TCCGGCACCCGTGAATATGAATGAAACGATCATTCATTTGAAACCAAAGGAAGAATGGCGTGCAGGCGTAACACGCGAATCTTTGATTTCTGAAATGGACTCAAAACTAAAAATGCCGGGCGTTACGAACATCTGGACGCAGCCGATCATCAACCGCATCGAAATGCTTGCAACGGGAATTCGTTCGGAGATCGGCGTGAAAATTTTCGGTAACGATTTGAAGACTTTAGAGAAACTTTCAAATGAAGTTGCGGCGGCAGTCAGCACGGTTGACGGGGCAAAAGACGTTTATCCTGAAAAAGTTATCGGCACGCCTTATATTGACATTGACATCAATCGGCAAGCGGCGGCACGTTATGGAATTGATGTCGGAATGATAAATGATGTCATCGAAAAAGGCATCGGCGAAACAAATCTTTCAACCACTATCGAAGGACGCGAACGCTTTCCGATTCGTGTTCGATACGCTCCCGAATTCCGCGACAAAATTGAAAACATCGGACAAATTCCGCTCGTTACGGCGGACGGAATGACGATTCCTTTGTCGCAAGTTGCCGACATTCGCACGACAAATGGGGCTTCGATGATCCAAAGCGAAAATGGTCTTTTGAAAGGCACGGTTTTGCTCAATGTTCGCGGTCGCGACATCGGTTCATTCGTCGCCGAAGCCGATGAGATCGTTAAACAAAAAGTCCAATTACCCGCCGGATATTACATCGCATGGAGCGGTCAATTTGAAAATCAACAACGTGCAAAACAACGCTTAATGTTAGTTATTCCGATCGTTCTACTTTTAATTTTCGGTCTGCTTTATATGACCTACAACTCGGCAGTCGAAGCGGCACACGTTCTGCTCGCCGTGCCATTTGCACTAACGGGTGGAATTTATCTGCAATGGCTTCTCGGCTATAACTTCTCGGTCGCCGTCTGGGTCGGATTTATCGCACTCTTCGGAACAGCCGTGCAGACAGGTGTTGTGATGGTTATTTATCTCGAAGAAGCGGTCGAGAAAAAACGCAAAGAACTTGGAGTTTTGACCAAAAAAGATTTGATGGAAGCCGTTATCGAAGGTGCTTTGCTTCGCCTGCGTCCAAAGGTTATGACCGTTACGACCGTTGTCGCTGGACTTTTGCCTATAATGTGGAGCACTTCGACAGGTGCGGAAGTGATGAAACCGCTCGCCACGCCGGTCTTAGGCGGGATGATCTCGTCGCTCTTACACGTTTTGATTATTACGCCCGTGATCTTTTATTGGATTCACGAACGCCGATTGAACAAAGAAAATGCTTTGGCAAATGCCGGAAATGTTTACACGGATGGGGAAAATGAATAAAGAAATAAAGAAAAATTTAACAGGAATGAAGAGGATTCTTAAATCAGATTTCAGATTTCAGAGTAGAGCCGGATTTCAGATTTCAGGTTTCGGATTTCAGAAAAGATCTGAATTTGAAGATTCAAGATTCAAGATTCAAAATTCAAAAAATCTATGTAAATCCTCTTCATCCCTGTTAAAAAAATCTGTGTCCATCTGTGTCCATCTGTGGATAATTTTCTTCGTTTTACTCTCATTCGTCCCAAATTTAACTGCACAAATCGCCATTGAGCCAGTAGTTGAAAAGGTTGAACCACAGCAGATTATGCCCGAAGTTAATTTAACCATTGGGCAATATTTGGATTTGGAAAACGGAATGACAGCTGATGAAGCTGTGAAAATTGCACTTGGAAATAATGGCGAAATTCGGGCGATGCGGGATGAATTGGAGGCGGTGAAAGCACAAATTAAACAGGCTGAATTAAAACCGAATCCGCGTTTGATGACGGGTGGAAGCGTTCAACCTTTCGGTGGCGGAATGAATTCTCAGATGGCACAAGTTACTCTGCCGCTTGAACTTGGAAACAGACGAGGGGCAAGAATTGGTGTTGCCGAATCTCAATTTAAGATTCAGGAAGCATTGCTCAAAGATGCAGAACGCAGACTTGCTGCGGAGGTTCGTATGAAATTCGGCGAATCTTTGGCAATGATCGAAAAATTGAGATTTTTGGAAGAATTGCTGGCGAATGTCGAACAGGGTTACAAACTTATTTCTGCCAAAGTTTCAGAAGGTGAAAACGCTCCGCTTGAACAAAATATGAGTCTTGTCGAACTCAATCGTATCCGCTCAATGCGTGAAATGGCAGTTGCCAACACAGAGATAAAACTGCTTGAATTGCGGAATCAAATCGGCTTTGAGCCGAATTCGATCTTACGTCTAAACGGAGATTTTAAGAACTTGTTGGAAAATATTCCTTTAAAAACGGAAGCCGAAGAAAAAGCGATTCTACAGCGTCCTGATCTTGAATCTTTGCGTCTGATGATTGATTTTGGTAATTCAAAACTAGAACAAGCACGTTCCGAAGGTCGGCTCGATGCAGGCGTTTCGCTAGGTTATCAAAGAATGACCCGGATGATGCCGCAGGTTGCGAATCAAAATCCTGTCGAATTAAATCAAAGAATCGTCGGCGAGAATTTTTTAACTTTTGGCGTGGAATTGTTGCTTCCTGTTCGTAACAAAAATCAGGGGAATATTGAATCTGCATCGCTTGAAATAAATGCTGCACAAAAGCGTCTGGAATTTGGCGAATTAACAGTTCGAAGGGAAGTTGCCGCCGCTTACGCAAGGTTTGCAGGTGCGAGTCGGGCTTTGGCAATTTATCAGGTTGGAGTTCGCAATCAAGCACGGCAGAATTTGCAGGTCGTTTGGCAGACTTATGAACTCGGCGAAAAAGATTTGCTTGATTATATTGGCGAAGAGCGTAGATATTTGGAATTGGAAAACGCTTTGATAGATGCTGAATTGGAAGTTTATCAAGCGAAGATAGAAATCTATCGGGCGATAAATGCTCCCGAATTGATAGCTAAATGATTTGCGGTCGGAACGCAAGCGTCCCGCTTGCAATGAGTGCGGTAGCACGAAAACTAACGTGGGGAACTTTAAAGATAAATTGAAAGTTTAAAGATTAGTAACTTTTCTTGGACGCAAAAGACAAGCGTCCATTGCAGGCAAGATGCCTGCGTTCCGACCGAATGGAAATTTTTTATGGATAACGAACAAGAAAATTTAGAAATACAAGAAGAAATCGAAGAATTTGAAGTTGCAGAACAAACAGAGCAACCGAAAACTTCAACCCGCAAAATTCTGATCGCAAGTATTCTCGGCGTTCTGTTGATAAGTGTTATCGGCTTTGCAGTATGGACTTTTTTGCTAAAAGGCGAAGAAGGCAAACCTGTTCCCGCACCTCGAAATACTTCTTTTGGTGATGCCAATTCGGGCGAAAAACTTCCTGCCGGAGAACAGAAAATAACTCTCACGGATGAGCAACTAAAAGCGGCGGGTTTAAAAATTGTTGAAGTCGGAGAAACGCTCGATGCAGTTGCGTTGAATGAAACAACAACAGGCGTTGTTAAAGCGAATGAATATAAAGAAACGCCCGTTATTTCGCAGGTTTCGGGAGTTGTAAAAAGTATCAATGCAAATCTCGGACAATTTGTGCGAAAAGGGCAAACTATTGCAATTGTTGCCAGCCAAGAACTTGCTGATACTCAATCAAAATATCTTTCGATGAAAGCAGAATTAGACGAAGCCGAAAAGCGTTATAAACGAGCTTTGAGTTTATCGGACATCAGCGAAGAAAGCCGCAATGAGCTCGACAAAACAACAGCAACATTAAAAGCGGCTGAAGCAAAATTGACGGAAAAAAAAAGCAATTACGAACGATCGAAAAAACTTGTCGAAATTGGTGCGATAAGTCGTCGTCAACTTGAAGTTGTTACAACCGAATTAAAAGTTGCCGAAGCAGATGTGCGTGAAGCGAAAAATAGATTTGATAGAGCGAGAGAACTTTTGAAAATCAATCCCGCACGCAAAAATGAAATTGATCAGTTTTTAACAAAAGTGCGGAATCAACAAGCCGATATTGCTTCTGTTCGGGCAAAATTATTGGTGTTGGGATTGTCGCAGCAGAGAGTTAATGCATTGAATTCACCGAAACAGATCAGTGCCGATCTGCCGATTCCTTCGCCGATCTCAGGAACGATAACCGAGCGTATTGCCAACCAAAATGAAGTTGTTTCGATGAACGGAAAATTAGCTCAGATTACAGACCTCTCGACAGTTTGGGTGATCGGACAAGTTTACGAAAAAGACTTGGGTAAACTGCGTGTCGGAAGCGGTGCGAGCATTACAACAGATGCGTATCCGGGCGAACTTTTTCGCGGACAAATTTCCTATGTTGATCCGACTTTAGATACAAATACACGAACTGCTCAGGTTCGCATAGAGATTGCAAATCCGAATCAAAAGCTAAAGATCGGACAATATGTAAATGTCGCTTACGCATCTCTCGGCGGTTCGGAAAAAACCGCTCCGCTTGTGCCGAAGGAAGCGGTTCAAACAATCGGTAATCAAAAGATAGTTTTTCAAGCGACTGATGATCCAAAAACTTTTATTTTAAGACCACTCAAAATTTCGCAGGAAAAAGACAATGCTTATCCTGTTATTGAAGGAATATTCGTTGGTGATAAGGTCGTAACAGACGGAAGTTTTTTGCTGCGGGCGGAATATTTGAAAACGAATCCGGTAAATTTGTAATGAAAAATCTGCAAAAAGAAAAATAGAGTTGAAACTCTTGCAAGAGTTTCAACTCTATTTTTTTTGCATATCAAGAAATCATTTTCCACCTGCGTTTTAAATAGTTATTCAGGTTTCGCAGGTTTATTTTCAAATCTTTTAGCTTTGCCCGAATTTGCATAAACGCGAACTTCCGTCATTTTATCTTTCTGGCTTTTAATAAAAAAGAGGTAATATGCTTCGTCTGCATTTACCAATTCTTCGCTTTGAATGATTCCGATTGCTTTTTCAAGAGCGGCTTTGCGGGCTTCTTCAATTGTAATTTTGTATTCAGCCTTGCCGGTTACTGGAGTTTTATCAGAGTCATCTCGGTTGGAAACATACGTTGGTGTTTCATTTGAATAATTTTCATCAATAAAGGCAGTTGATTCAAAGTATTCGCTTTCCGATTCATTTATTGTTGTTGCTACAGGTTCATCGTTTTTAGGTGGTTCATCCGCATCTTCCTCTTCATCGGAATCGCTACTTAATTCATCCACATTTAAAACATTGCCATTATTTGCATCAACTTGAACTTCAAAAGTTTTGCCTTTATTATTTTTGATAACGAAAACAAAAGTTGTAACATTTTCATCTTCATCTTCGATTGTGTATTCATCTTCGACCTTTCCATCAATCTTTTTCAAGGCAATTTTACGTGCTTCGTCAACAGTAATTTTCGTTTGTTTAATAACTACGGACTTATTGACTATTGAAATATCTTTACCAAACACGATACCTGTAGAAACGAGCGATGCTAAAATTCCCAATATTATCAACGCATTTCTTTTCATCTTAACACTTCCTTACTCTCTCGAATTTTAAAGACACTTTGTGTCTGATCATCAATTTTTCTCCGTTTCTTTTCGGATCATAATAATCAAGATTAACGCAGAAAAAACTTTAAAAGATTTTGCGGGTTTTTAAAGAAAAAGTAAAGCATTTTTTTACACGAATTTGATCTTTTTCTCTGTGGATTTGTAACTCCGATCCAATTGAAATAGGTAAATTCTGAATTCGTGTCAATTTATTTATTATGAGCAGGAAAAAAAAGTTTGTTTGTTTATGCTAAATTTGCCCGGTTTTTCAAATATTAAATCTTGATAATCCAAAGGCTTTCAAAAACTCAAAGTTTTTTCCACCGGAAATTTTTCGGGTTAAAATTTTTGCTGTGATAGGTGCCAGCAAAATTCCGTTGCGGTAATGTGCCGTGGCAATAAATAAATTTTCGGCTTCGGGGATTTCTCCCAAAATCGGCAAACCGTCAGATGAAAACGGACGCAAACCCGACCATTTTTCATCAATCGGCAAATCTGCCAGACTCGGTGAAATTTCAAACGCATTTGCTTGAACAAATTCGATTCCGCTTTCTGTCGTTTTATTTTCAAAGCCGACATCTTCAACCGTTGCCCCGGCTAAAATTCTGCCGGATTCTCGTGGGACGATATAACCACGGGGACTGTAGATCACTCTTTTAAAAAGACGTTTTGCCGTATGAAAACTTAACATCTGTCCGCGAATCGGTTTAATTTTCGGCACACGCAAATTTTCACCTTTTATAAGCGAAGTCCATGCTCCCGTTGCCAAAACTACTATGTCAGCAAAATGATTTTCATTTGTTAATGTTTTAACACCTTTTATTTTTCCGCTTTCAATTAAAAGTTCAGTAACTTTCGTTTGTTCAATGATTTCAATTTCATTTAGTTCCGCATATTTTTGCAAAGCAAGCAAAAGTTTACGGTTTTCGATTTGCCAATCGTTTGGAAAAAACAAAGATTCAAGTGAATCGGGAGAAATAAATGGTTCAAGTTTATGAGTTTCAAGTGCAGTCAAATGTTCAACTTCCAAACCTGCATTTTTTTGCCATTCGTAACGCTTGCGGATCTCATTTATATCATTTTCGTTGAATGCAATGTAAAGAGTTCCGTTTTGGTCAAGTTCGATGTCAACGCCCGTTTCATCCAATAATTCTTGTGCAAAATTCGGATAAAGTTTGTTTGATTCGTCGCAAAGTTGAAAAAACAAGTCCGCATTATCAGTTTCCGCTTGCGGTGCAAGCATTCCCGCCGCCGCAAAAGATGCTTCTTGTCCGACAGAACCTTTTTCGAGAATTGTAACTTTTGTAAAACCTTGCTTATGAAGTTCGCGGGCAAGAGTTAAACCTATAATGCCGCCGCCGATGATTAAAATACTGCTCATTAAAAAATTAAAATATTAAAAATTTGTTTTAAACATTG
>JBGTHN010000578.1:0-3012 GCA_041746235.1 Pyrinomonadaceae bacterium
AGCGTTACAAATAGTGAAAGCATTTAATTCACCAAGCACTTTAGATTCAGTAAATTCAAGTTTAGGTTCTATTTATTATGAGAAGAATGATTGGAAAAATGCAGAAATTTATTATCAACAATCGGTTGATATAAGTCGTAAAACTCCGCAACAAACGTATTTAGCAATGAATTTGTTAAATTTGGTAAAAGTAAAATATGAGTCAAAAAAATATGATGAGGCTTTATCATTAGCGAATGAATCTTTGATATTTTTTCAATCCAACGAAAATTACAAAACTCAAGTTGATATTCATTATACAGATTTAATTAACCTTTTTGCTCAAATTCACAATGCAAAAGGTAATCGCCGGTTAGCAATTTTTTATGGAAAACAAGCAGTAAATGCGATTCAGCGAGAGCGTCAGCAGTTGAAAAATCTCGATCAGGAATCGCAAAGCGGATATTTGAAAAAGAATGAAAAACCGTATCGAAGGTTGGCGGGTTGGTTGATTGCGGAAGGTCGTGTGGCGGAAGCAGAGCAGGTTTTGCAGATGCTCAAGGAAGAGGAACTTTCAAAGTTTTTGCGGCGTGACGATAAGGTCGCCCGCGAATTGCTCGGCAAGGTCAATCTCGATAAAGATGAGCAAGCAGCCTTGAAAAAGTTTGATGAGATTTCTGGAGAAATAACAGCTATTGGAAAACGCATCGAGGAATTGGAAGCGGAAAAGAACGAAAAATATAGGGAAAATCCTGAAGAATTTCCGAAACTTGCCGAACTTGAAGAATTGGAAAAGAAACTCGCCGCTGCGAATGCGACTTTTGATAAATTTCTCGAAGATTTGAAAGGAAAATACTTTGCCAAAAAAACAACTACAGACGAAAACAATCCGACTAAAGTAGTTTCGACGACACGGGCTTTACTCAATGATATTAAACAACCGAAAACCGTTATCGTTTCGACAATTATCGAGGAAAAACGTCTGAATCTGATCGTTTCAACGACGAAGGTAAATCACGCTCATACGGTTGATATTAAGGAAGAAAAATTAAACGAAATCGTCAATGAGTTTCGGCAAGCGTTGCAAGACCCGAATGTTGATCCGCGTGAATCGGGCAAAAAACTTTATGACATATTATTTCCCGAAGGTTTGAAAAAAGATTTGAAGGGTGTTGATGCCGATACGATTGTTTGGAGTTTGGATGGGATTTTGCGTTATGTGCCGATGGCGGCGTTGTGGGACGGCGATACATATCTTGTTGAACGATATAGTCAAGCGGTTATTACTCTGGCTTCTAGACAGAATCTGAAAGATGAACCAACGGCGAGAAAAAATCTGAAAGCACTCGGTGTTGGCGTTTCAAAGGAAGCGAACATCATGGGGTTGGACAATGAGCCACAGAATTTTCCCGCTTTGTCCGCTGTGCCGGAAGAACTTTGTAGTGTCATTAACGATCCGAAAAAAAGTGTTTTGTGCGACAAGTTCAAACGCACGGGCGTGATTGGTGGCGTGAGTTTTCTGGACGAAGAATTTACTTACCAAAGATTCAAAACATATCTCGGAATTTATCCGATTGTCCATATCGCCAGCCATTTTAGCTTAAACCCGGGCAATGAAGGGACTTCTTTTCTATTACTCGGTGGCGAAAACAACGCGGAACGCAAACTCACGCTCAGACAGTTAAACGAAGAAATTGCCGGTAAATTAAACGGCACGGAGATTCTAACACTTTCCGCATGTAACACGGGAATGAGTGCCGGAACAAAATCAAGCGGCGAAGAAATCGAAAGTTTCGCCGCAATTGCTCAAACACACGGGGCAAAAACTGTCATCTCATCGCTTTGGTCTGTCGCTGATCCTTCAACGCGGGATTTAATGAGCGAATTTTACAAACAACTGCAAATAAATCCCACAATCGGCAAAGTCCAGGCGATGCGAAATGCTCAAATTGCATTGCTCAACGGAAATTACAAAACAGGCGAAACTCCAATTTGGCGACGTGGTGTGGAAACTTTCGGAAATGAAAACAAAACACAACCGAAATTTAACACAGACGAAAAAGCACCATTCGCACATCCATATTATTGGTCACCGTTTGTTTTGATAGGAAATTGGAAATAGATATTAAAACAAAAAAAAATGCCCGTCGAGTCACTTTCTCAACGGGCTTAAATTAAAGAAACAGGAGGAATCAGAATGACTTTGAATCGGGCTTTTATAATTCTATTTTCAAACTGCTCAACTCTTAGTCTAATCAATAGATGGCGACATAAAATAAATAGTTGCCATCGAAAATAAATTATTTTTCATAATGAACGATAACGCCGTTCTTTCCGACTGACCAACCATATTTTTTCTGCATAAATAAACCGTATAAATTGTTTTCGGTATTGCTCAATTGTTTTACCCAAGTTTCTCCACGATCGTAAGAACGCAAAATTGTTCCATCTCCACCGACGATCCAACCATTTTTGTCATCGGAAAAATCAACTCTGAACAAGGTGTTTTTTAAATAATTTCTGACTTTGATCCAATTTTGTCCACCGTTTTCTGTTCTTAAAATTATGCCGTTTGTGCCGACTGCATATCCGTTATTTTCATCACGAAAATCAACATTATAAAGTGTTTCAGTCGTGCCGGATTTTTGAATTTGCCAACTGTCTCCATTATCTGTCGTTGCCATAATTGTTCCCATATCGCCAACGATCCAACCGCGAGTTTTGCCATCAAAATCCAAATGAAATAATTCGACTTTTGAAGGAACGACCAATCTTGACCAATTTTGTCCACCGTCAATAGTTCGCAATAAAAGGCTTCCGATAACATTGTCTTTATCATCTTTGTCGAGCAAAGTTCCGACAATAAAGCCTTGTTTTTTCGTATTAAATCTAATGCTTAAAAATTCCGGTGTCGCATCAGGAAATTCATTTTGATTAACAATAATTTCGTCACGCCAAATTTCTCCACCATCTTTAGTAACAAAAATTTTTCGTCCGGCAACCAAATAACCGTTATCATTATTGCGAAAATAG
>JBGTHN010000579.1:0-4201 GCA_041746235.1 Pyrinomonadaceae bacterium
GCATTTTCATAAATGCCTTTTCGTTCGTGAACAATTTCTTCATTTCTTGTCAACGCCATTACATAACCCAATGTGTGCAGGTCTTTTAACAGATCTTTGAAATTATTATTTAACTTCACAACATTTTCTCCGATTCCTGTCGCCAACAATTCAACTTCGCTGACACCCATTTGTTCGGCGGCATCACGAATTCGTAACTTCGGATTCTCTTCCTGAAAACTTAAATATTTTTCCTTTAAAGTTTTTTGCTTTTCGATTGCTTGATTCATAATTTTTCCCTCTTAATAATACATTTTTAATTCAATACAATTTTTATCATTATTATACTGTTACACTAAAATTTTGTTTTTCGTTAGATATTTTTCCTATTGGCACTATCAATAAAGTATCATAATTTTTTGCGTGTTTAGTTATATAAACTTCCACTCCGAAAACTTGTCTGATCGTGGTGGAATTTAAAACCTTTTTTGGTTCACCGAAAGCATATCTTTTTCCATCCTTTAAAATCAAAATTTTATCGGCATATTGTGCCGCCAAATTAAGATCGTGTAAAACAGCGATCACAACGGTTTTGTCATCGGCAAAATCTCTAGCTGTTTGCAAAGTCAGATGTTGATGAGCCAAATCCAGACTTGCTGTTGGTTCATCAAGCAACAAATATCGTATTTGATCTTCTTCCTTCTCCCAAATTTGGGCTAAAACTCTTGCAAGTTGTATTCGTTGTTGTTCACCACCGGAAAGTGTCGGATAAAATCTGTTCGCCAATTGAGTGGCTTCGACTTTTTCTAAAGCTCGACGAGTTATATCATAATCACGTTTTGTTTCGCTAAAATTTATATGCGGAGTTCTTCCTAAAAGCGTTACTTCATCCGCTTTAAATGGGAAATTCAATGCAAGACTTTGTGATAAAACTCCACGAACTTTTGATATTTCTTCGGTTTTCCACTCACATATATTTTTGTCATCGAAAAAAATATTTCCATCATTCGGCTTAATCTCACCGCTAAGTGTCTTGAGCAATGTAGATTTTCCTGCACCGTTAGCTCCAAGAATTACTACAATTTCACCGGCATATGCTTCAAAGGAAACATCATCTAGTAAATATTTGTTTTTAATTTTAACGGTTAATTTTTTTGCTTTAATGCTCATTTTTTCTCAAAAGCAACCACAAGAAAAGTGGTGAACCAATTGCCGCTGTAATAACTCCAATCGGTAATTCAGCAGGCGAAACGATCGTTCGGCTCAACCAATCGGCACCGATTAAAAGACTTGCTCCCAACAATGCTGAAGCAGGAAGCAAATTTCGATGATCTGCTCCGATCAAAAGACGTAAAAGATGCGGAACGACTAAACCGACAAAGCCGATAATTCCTGTAAGAGCCACGCTTGCTCCAACCGTTAATGCGACAATAATTATTATCTTCTTCTTTAATTTATCAATATTTATACCAAGATGTTGTGCCTCAGCATCTCCTAAAAGTAGAGCATTCATCTGTCGTGATAAATTCTTTAGACATAATAAAGGTAGGATCATTAAAGGCGTGATTACTGCCAAACTCTGCCACGTTGCACTACCCAAACTGCCTAAAAGCCAAAATGTTATATTGCGAAGTTGTGTATCATCAGCAAGAAATGTCAAAAGTCCGATTCCCGCACCTGCTAAAGCATTGATTGCAATTCCTGCAAGTAAAACCGTTGCTGTATCAACACTTCCACGTCTTTTCCCTATTTTATAAACAACTGAAATTGTCAATAGTCCGCCGATAAATGCGGCAAATGGCAAAGTAAAAACTTTGTATTCGGAAAATGCTCCAAAAAAGATATTTTCGCCTAAAACTATGGTGATTACCGCAAACAATGCTGCACCACTCGAAATTCCGAGAAGATTTGGTTCGGCAAGCGAATTACGAAAAAGTCCTTGTAATAAAGTCCCGGAGATAGCCAAACTAGCACCAACCAAAATTCCAAGTAACACACGCGGAAAACGAATTGCCCAAAGAACAGATTCTTGTTGTGTTTCGAATGAGACATTTATATTTAAGCCAAGTTTACTGGCTAAAATAGCAAAAATTTGTGTCGGAGAAATTGCAACTGCACCATTACCAATTCCAATTAATATCAAAACGCAAAGCAAAATCAACAATAAAACGATGTTTTTTTTTGATTTTAAATAGGCAAAAGATCGAGACAATTTAGATAAGATCAAACTGTCTGCTCTAGTTCCAATTTTCGTTTCATTATTTCTTGTTAATGAAATTTCTCGCATAATTCATTCACTGCAAAACCTAGTCTTGGCGTAAATCCAAGCAACATTAGATCGTCCATTGTGATAATTTTCTTGGTTTTACCTGCCGGAGTTTCTGATATTCCTGGTAACTTCAAAAGACCTTCTATGCCACCGATACTTTCCAAACTTCTCTCCGGCATTAAAATCAAATCAGGCTGAACTGAAACAATATTTTCTGCCGTCAGTGGCTTATAATTTTCAAATTCCTTGATAACATTTTCGCCACCCGCAAGTTTAATCATTTCATCGCCAGCCGTTTTCTTTCCGGCGACATTAATTGTTCCGGCTCCACGAGCGTGTATGAACAAAACTTTCGGCTTTGAATTAAGTTTTTCTTTACATTGTTTTGCTTTTGCCAGATCATTATCTAAATTTCTGATCAACTCCTCACCTTTTACTTCGCGTTTCAAGGTTTTTGCGATCTGTTTGATCTGTAACTTTGCACCATCAACGGAATTATCATTTGGGATTTTCTCAATTTTCACTCCGGCATTTTCTATTTGCTTAAGAGAATTTGGAATTCCCGCCAAATCTGTCGTTAAAACCAATGTTGGTTTTAACGACAGCACACCTTCTGCGGAAAGTTGACGCTGATAACCAACTTGTGGAAGTTTAGTTGCATTAACCGGATAAATACTGGAAGTATCCGTTCCAACTATCTCTTCTCCTGCACCAAGTGCAAAAGCAGTTTCAGTAACAGAACCTCCAACCGTAACGATTCTTGAACCATCGTTTTGTCTGTCTTCAGTTGAGTTTTCGGGAATTGTGCAAGAGACAAAACCAAAAACACAAATGACTAAACTTTTCAGTATTATTTTAAGCAATTAATTAATCTCCAAAGTTGTTCCGAAAACAAAAGAACGTCCACGAGCAGGTGCGAAAACAAATTGCTCTGAGTAATATCGGTTAAACAAATTCTTGATTCCGGTATTAAAACTGAGCCGATAATTTTCGCGTCTAAATGTATAGCCGCCGCCGATGTCGCTAATTGCAAATCCGGGTTCTGCTCCACCATTTGAAATTAGAAATGAATCCGAAAGCCTTTCCTGTTTATTAACGACTCGGGTTGTCCAATCAACATAATAATTTGCCAATAAATTTGTCCAGCGAACATTTAGAACGGTCTTCAAAGGTGTAATTGTGTTCAAAGGCTGATTTAATTCGAAATCATCACCACGCAAATATGTGATGTTTCCATTTGGCGTTAGAAAACCAAGTCCAAGTTTGATCGGAATTTCCAAATCTGCTTCAAAACCTTGAATTCTGGCACGTCCCAGATTTATTGTTTGAAACACCGGAACAGGCGAACCGCCCGGTCTTGTCGGTGGAAGTGTGATGGCAGCACCGTTTCTATCAAAAGCGTTTTGATTGGAGAGAAAATTACGATAATAATTGTTGAAATATGTAATTGAACCGGCAATTTTTTCTGTTCTGACTTTTACGCTTGTGTCGAAATTTATTCCACTTTCGGGTTCGAGATTGGGATTTCCGACAAGAAAACCTCCAACTGATCCGGCTCCTGTAAAGAATCGCTCAAAAAGATTTGCAACTCTGAATGAGCGACCAATTCTTCCTGTCAGACTGATATCATTTGTAACTTTGAAAACCGCACCGAAATCACCTGTTACTGCCGTTTCACCGACATCAAGTCCTGTATCCAGTCCGAAAATACCTAAATCTTCAAGTTGGCTTTGCGTCAAAGTCGTCGGAAGTGCAAAACCGTTTGTGTTTTGTGAACCTGAGAAAAAATTTTCTATCCGAAGTCCACCAATTAATTTAATGCGATCTGTTATGTTAAATTCGTCTTGAAAAAATCCGGCATAACTTCCGAAATCTGCATTCGGAACGCTTTTCGTTCGGTCTTGTATAAGAACCGGAATTCTACTTTCGGATAATCTGGAATCTTCATTTTTA
>JBGTHN010000580.1:0-3004 GCA_041746235.1 Pyrinomonadaceae bacterium
AGAGGGTAAAATAATGTTCCGACATATCTGTTCTCCGACAAATCTGTTCCTCATTCTGTGTATTTGTGCGTGTTTTATGCTGCCAAATTCGGTTTATGCACAAAGCAACACAATTGAACTCAAACCTAAGCAAATCAAAAAAGAACGACTCAAAGGTGGTGAAATACACTTTTATAAATTTTATGCGAAACAAGGAAATTGTGTATATTTTGTTGTTGAGCAAAAAGGTATTGATGTAGTTAGCACAATTAAAAATGAACAGGACGAAAAAGTTAAAGATGTTGACCGTCCAAGTGGTAGTTTCGGACGCGAAACAGTTACATTTATTGCACCTCAGACAGGTTTTTATACAATTGAGATCTCTACGTGGTTAGAATTTGTGCCTGCCGGAATTTATGAGATCAGGTATAGTTTGATAGATTTCCCTGATTCAACTTTTAAACAACGTAACATTGCCGAAAATTTAACAAGCGAAGGAGAAACTCTTCGAGGTAGTGGAAAAGCAGAAAGAAAGCGAGAAGCAATCAAAAAATTTTCCGAAGCTTTGGTAATTTGGCAAGATTTGGATGATAAATATGAACAAGCTGTTATTTATTATGGGCTTGGTTTCACGCATCAAAGTCTTAGCGAATATACTGAATCCGCAATTTTTTATAACCGTGCATTAATGATTATGTCCGATCTTGGCGACGAATTCGGCACAGCATTAAATTATCGCTCATTAGCTTCGGTTCAATATATTCTAAACGAAAATGAACTCTCCATTTATCACTTCAAAAAAGCGATCGAGATTTATCTAAAGTTAAAACTGGATAGAGATTTAGGTATCTCTTATGCCGGACTCGGTGCAGTTCAGATAATTAATCAACAATACGATGAAGCAATCGTTAATTTGAACGAAAGCCTTAAGTTGCGGGAGTTGATCAATGATGATGTAGGCAAAGCAAAAACACTTCTATCGCTTGTAAAACTTTATTTGCATACAAATCAATTTGTTCAAGCAGAAAATACCTTATTGCTCGCACTAGAAACGTGGAACAAAACAAATCAGCCGAAAGAAGCCGAAATATATTTCTTTTTTGGACGTTTGTATTTAAAAACAGGAAGATACGAAAAGGCTTTGGAATCATTGCAGACGGCTCTTGAATCTTCCCGTATGACCGGAAATAAACTCGGTGAAGCAAATGTTTTGCTTGAAATTAGTCGGGTTGAACTTCGTCAAGAAAAACTTGAAAGTTCCCTCCAAAAAGCTCAAACCTCAATAAACTTGATTGAATCGCTTCGTTCTTCGACACTTGATTTTCGCAAACGTATGAAGTTTAGCGAAACTATTCAACCATTTTATGAAAATTATATTTTGCTTTTGATGAGTCTGCACAAAAAAGATTCAACGAGAGGTTTTGATGAGATTGCTTTACAAATTAGCGAACAAGCGAGATTTAGAATTTTGCTCGATCAAATGGAACGCCGTCGTCTGATTCGTGAAGGAAAAATTGATGCAAATTTGCTGGATCAAGAACAAATCCTGCGTGAAGAATTGTTAAATGTGTTGAGTTTGAATAATAACAAAGATAAATACAACGCACAGATTCAAGAAATCTCAGCTGAACTTCTTGAAGTTGAATTAAAAATCAATCAATTTTCTCAAACTTTTGAAAATGTTAATTTCCCAAAAATCATTACGCCTCCTGAGATACAGAATAAATTAGACAATAACACCATTTTGCTTGAATATGCCTTGATTGATGAAGAAAGTTTTTTATGGTTGGTCACAAATAAAGAAATAAAAACCTACAAACTTCCGCCAGCCAAAAAGATCAATACTAATGCACGAGAGGTTTATGAATGTATATCAAAGCCTATAAAATTATCGCCGAATTGCCGGAAGAAATTGGATACTTTAAGTAAATTTTTATTACCGATGAAGGCAAATGAACTGCATGGCAAAAAATTGGTCGTAATAAAACACGGCTTTTTGCAATATATTCCATTCTCGACATTATCAATTCCGCAAAAAACCTCTAATGTAAAACTAAACTCCCAAAAGTTTTTAATTGAAACAAACGAAATAGTTTCTCTGCCATCGGCTTCCTTGATGAATTTTATAAGTGAATCCAAAAACGAAAAACCTCAAAAAAAAATCGCGGTTTTTGCTGATCCAATATATTCACCGATGGACATTAGAATTGAAAAACCAAACAATTCTCAAGACAAAACTAAACAATATCTACCGCGTCTTTTTGCATCTCGCTTTGAAGCTAATGAAATATCAAAATTTGCTTCACCACAAAATCTTTTAATGAAAATGGATGCCGATGCCAATGTTGATTCAGTTATAAATGCAGATTTGAAAAATTTTGAAATAATACATTTTGCAACTCACACATTATTAAATGACCAACAGCCCGAACTTTCAGCTATCGCACTTTCTTTATTTGACCAAAAAGGTAATGCCTCAAAAGGATTTATTCGTTCAAATGATATTTTAACGCTTGATCTATCAGCTAATTTGGTGGTGCTAAGTTCTTGTCAAAGCGGTTTGGGAAAACAGATAAAAGGCGAAGGTTTAACCTCGCTTTCGCACAGTTTTTATGTCGCCGGATCAAATCGTCTTTTGGTAAGTCTTTGGAATGTAAATGATAAGGTAACGGCTGATTTTATGATCAAACTTTATCAAAAACATTTTCAGGAAAATAAAGGATTTTCAACCGCATTGCGGGAAACGCAAATAGAAACATTAGAGGACAAGAGATGGAATTCACCTTTTTATTGGTCTGCTTTTACCTTGCAAGGCGATTGGAATTAGCAAGAAATAGCAAATAAATGTAAAATTCCTTTAATGATTGCGATTTCAAAAGCTAAAGAAATTATCAAAAGCGAAACTTTTTCTCTAAAAGTCGAAACGGTTGAATTATCGAGAGTTGTCGGCAGAATTTTAGCGGAAGACATTTTTGCAGATATGGATTTGCCGCCTTTTGACCGTTCGCAAATGGATGGTTTTGCG
>JBGTHN010000581.1:0-9081 GCA_041746235.1 Pyrinomonadaceae bacterium
AAAGTTTGCCTTCGTAATCAATCAAACCGAGTTTTACACGGTCAAGCCAACCTTGTCTGCCGAGAACATTGCGGGTGAAAGATTCTTCTTTGGCAAAATAGACATAGGAAGATACTTCGACACCCAAAACATTTACCGAAATTTCGTGTTTGTATGTAACAAATGGAGCAGTTACGGTTGAAAAAATTTGTTCATCGCCTGCCTCAATTTCCAAACCGAGAGTTTCGCCATGTCTTCGTTCAAAAATACAATTTTCCGCACCTGTATCTATTTTTGCTTCGATTGCTACGACTCTTTCGTTTAACCTCATAACTACGGGAACTGTGATTCCACTTTTCAGAGTGTCATAAAAATATGTTTCTTCGAAGTATATTTCTTCCATATTGTTTACCAACCTCCGAAAGGATATTTTTCTTCAACAATATGATGAATAAACGGGATTTCAATTCCAGCGTCCTTTGCTTTTTGATATAAATCACGTCCATCTTCGCTATGTGCAATTAGTTTATTGCCTTCCAAACAAACCCATTGATTCATATATTCTTCGCTGTGTTCATCAAGCCATTTACGAGCCTTTTTATAACGCTCTATTTGATAACTTTTGAGTTTTTCTTTCTCGGCATTTTTAGACTTGTTTCGCTTCTGTTCTTCAATCCATTCATCCAATCGCTCAAAATCTTCTGGCGGTAGAGTTTTGATTATTTCAATTGCTCGTTCAAGATTTGCTTGCATAATATTAGTCTCCTTTTTTCTAGTAAGGATATTATCCACTTATTTCATATTCTCATCAATAGATTTAATTGCCGACACAATCGTTTCAACCGCATTTACATAAAATTCTGGTTGGATGAATTCAAAATCATCGGTTGGTTTGTGATAATCTTTGTGGTCTTCAACGCCGAAATATATAAAAGGAATTTTTTTGCGATGAAATGCTCCATGGTCGGATTGGAAAGTCCAATCATCTCGTCCAAGATCGGGGCTGTCGTGTCCGAATAATAATTTAACCGGTGCAGCTTTTTGAATCGCTTCGATGTAGGGTTTTAGGTTTGGATAATGATAAATTCCCGAAGCATAAAGTTCGTTTTTATCATTACGCCCGAGCATATCCATATTGATATTCAGTAAAATATCTTTTTGTTCGACGGGCAGATTATCAACAAAAAATCTTGCTCCCTGCAAACCTTTTTCTTCGGCATCGAAGGCGGCGAAAATTATTGTATGATTTGGTTTGTTTTTATTGAAATATGTGGCGATCGCAAAAAGTGCCGAAGTTCCCGAAGCGTTGTCGTCCGCACCGTTGTAAATTTCGCCGTCATTTACACCAACGTGGTCGTAATGTGCCGAAACGACTATATATTTATTCGGAGTTGTTTTTCCTTTAATAAAACCAATTATATTAACGCCGTCGAATTTATTTTCTCTTCTATCAGTAAATGAAAACTTTTGCAGATAATCTTTCTTGAATGGCTCAACACCTGATTCTTTGAATCTTTTTAGAACATAATCTCTTGCTATCGCACTTTCCGCCGTTCCGGTTTCGCGTCCTTTCAGGTCGTCAGACGATAAATACTTTATGTCATTGATGAGCGATTTAGCGTCAATTATTTTGGAACTGATAACTTCTTTTTTCTCTACCTTTTGCTTTTGTGCTTCCGAAGCATTTGAGAACAAGAAAAAAATAGCCGTTAAAAATAATGCCATCGCTAATAATAATTTGTATTTCTTTACATTCATATATTTATGTTAAATCAAGAATTGCCCAATCGTGTTGTAAAGCAGTTTGTTTAAGCCGAAAATCGGGGCTGACCGCGACCGGATGACCGACGATCGAAAGCATCGGCAGATCTGAAATGCTATCCGAATATGCGTAAGAATCGGACAAATTTATGTTGTTATCTTCCGCATATTTTCTGATCCAAGTAGCTTTTGTCGCTGAAGCCATTACAGGCGGAAGCAAACGCCCTGTAGCAATTCCATTGACGAATTCCAAACGGTTTCCGACAAAAACATCGATTCCCAAATAACTTGCCAGCGGTGCAATACTAAAATCCAAAGCTCCCGTTACAATCACCTGTTTATGTCCGAGTTTTTTCGATTTAGCGATCAGATCTTTTGTGCCGTCAAAAATTGCTGGTTTTAAAGTTTCTTCAAATAACTCTTCGGCAAAATATCTCAGACGATCTTCCGATTCACCTTTATAACTTTTGAAAAAATATTCGTTGAAAACATTTCTCGAATACAGATCAGTAACGCCGAACAGAGGCAACTTGGCGACTGTGCTGACGCTTTTTTTGATGGTTGAAAATAAACCTTGTTGGCGGCGTGAATAAAACGCGAGCGTATGCACGAGGTTAGTGCTGACAAGTGTTCCTTCCAAATCGTAAAATGATGCCGCTTGTGATTTTTTCTTCATTGTGTCTAAATAATGTTAATAAATTATTTTTAATCTGAATCTAAAGAATATATCAAAGATTTAATCATTTGGTAACTTCAAAAGAACCGATTTTCATAATTTATTAAATTTTTTCTAGAAACCTGCAAAAATGTAATTACAATGTATAAACATAAAATTCAAATCATCTTAATAATTTCGATTTTCCTGCTTTCTTCTTGTGCTGCCTCAAACGAAGCAGAAAATGAAACAGCAGATTCAAAACCTACGATTGCCCCATCCGAAGCTATTGCAAAAGCTGAAAAACTTTACAAAGAACGTGCAAATTTAGATAAGGTTCGTGAGGCTTTGAAAATTCTTGACCAATCCAGAGATATAAATAACCGTAACTTTGATGTCGAATGGAAGTTCGCTCAATACAGTTATTTTCTTGGACACAATAAAACTATTAGTGATGAAGAAGCTGAAAAAGTGTTGAAAAAAGGTATTTCAGCAGCAAAAATCGCCAAAAGACTTGATCCAAATAAACCCGATGGACATTTTTGGTATGCGGCGATCTTAGGGGAACAATCTAAACGAAACCCTCTAACTGTTGGAGTTGCATCAATTGATGATATTCGTGATTCAATGCAAAAGGTCATTGAAATTGACAAAAATTATCAAGGTGCAAGTGCTTATGATGCACTTGGACAACTTGAAATGGGAACACGAAATGTGGGCGGAAGTACTGAAAAAGCACTTGAATATTCTGAAAAAGCTCTGGAATTAAACGGTGAAAATTCATATATTCGCTTACATCTTGCCGAGGCTTATCTAGCAGTTGATCGCAAAGCAGATGCGAAAAAGCAACTGGAATATGTGCTTTCAATGAAACCGAATCCAGATTTTCTTCCCGAATATGAAGAATCGGTTGCAGAAGCGAAGAAACTTTTGAAAGAAAAATTCTAAAATACTTGTCCCGAGTCCTGTGCCTAAAGTCCAAAGTCAAAATGAAAAACCGGACTTTGGACTTTGGGCACAGGACATTAGAATGAAATTATATGAAAAGAGCAATTTTTCCCGGTTCATTTGACCCTTTAACGATGGGACATCTTGATATTATCGAACGAAGCGTTGATCTGTTTGATGAAATAATTATTGCTGTCCTTAATAATCCTGATAAAAAACCTATGTTTTCGCCCGAAGAACGTTGCGAGATGATCGAAGAGGTTTTGGCTGATTTTGATTCAAAACGCTGTAATTTAATTGTCGAAAGTTTTCAGGGATTATTGGTTGATTATGTAAAAAGTCGAAACGGACACGCTATTGTTCGTGGAATTCGTGCGGTTTCCGATTACGAATATGAATTGCGTATGGCTTTGATGAATCGTAAACTTGAACCTGAAATTGAAACGGTTTTTTTGATGGCGGCGGAAGAATATTCCTATGTTTCATCGCATCTTTTGAAACAAGTTTTTCTTCTCGGCGGTCGTGTTGAAGGTTTAGTTCCAAAAAGTATCGAAGATAAGATGAGAGCAAAAATTCTGTTATAAAATAAATTTACAAAAGAGGTTTATTCGTGAATAAAAAACAATCCAAAATAGTGATAATATTTACCTTTATTTCGGCAATTGTTGCCTTGACCACAACTTTTCTTGCGATCGTAGTCGCTTACACTAATACCGGTGAAATAAATTTAATGTATGTTGCAGTTGGTGGAATAATCTTAGCTTCATTATTTTACCTTTCCAGACTTATCAAAACATATAATCAATAAAATGATACTTAATTTGCATCATGCACAAATTACAATTCCGAAAGGCAAAGAAGACAAAGCCCGTGAATTTTATTGTGATTTGCTTGGCTTGAAAGAAATTCCAAAACCAAATGAACTTCAAGGTCGTGGCGGATTTTGGCTTGGACTTGACGGTTTTCAAATTCATATTGGAACGGAAGACGATTTTGACCGCACAAAAACCAAAGCTCACCTTGCATATTTAGTTGAAGATTTGGACAATTGGCGTGAGAAACTTGAAAGTGAAAATATTAAAGTATTAGAAGGAATTTCGATTCCTAATCTCAGACGCTTTGAGTTTAGAGATCCATTTGGAAACCGTGTAGAATTTCTACAAAACATTTAATTTCTATAAGACCGCAAGACGTTATGACAAACGTAAATCCATTTTCAAAAAACATCAATAAAATGCACGGCTCTTCAACATTAAAAGCCGCTCTAGCCGCAACTCGACTTCGTGAAGAAGGTTATTCGGTGATTGATCTAACAGTCGGCGAACCTGATTTTGATACGCCCGAATTTATTAAACAATACGCTTGGGAAGGTCTGCAAAAAGGTTTGACGAAATACACGCCCGCTTCGGGAATGAAAATCTTTAAAGAATCAATTGCTGAATTTTATAAAGAGGAATTCGGTGCGACATTTTCGCCGAATGAAGTGGCGGCTTCGTGTGGTGGGAAACAAGGACTTTTTAATGCGATAACTACAATTGTAAATGTTGATGATGAAGTTTTGTTGCCAAAACCTTATTGGGTTACTTTTCCTGAGATCGTTAATTTTTGCGGCGGGAAAAATGTATATATTGATACGGAAGAAACTGAGTTCATCTTAACTGCCCAACAAGTTAAGGATTCAATTACCGATAAAACAAAACTTTTAATCGTCAATTCGCCGAACAACCCGACAGGTCGTGTAATTCCAAGCGACGAGATGAGAAAAATTATTGATGTCTGTGTTGAAAATGAAGTTTATGTGATTACAGATGAATGTTATTTACTTTTTGTTTATCCGCCCGCCGAAGTTTTTTCGTCGGCGAGTTTATCAAAGGAATATCGCAAATATGTCTGTGTTGCGGGTTCATTTTCGAAAACTTACGCAATGACTGGTTGGCGAATCGGTTATACGATTACGAATAAAGATTGGATAAAGCAAATGGTTAAATTGCAAAGCCATTCAGCGACTCATCCGACATCTTTTGTGCAATATGCTTGTGCGAAAGCGATGGAAAATCGTGAAGAATCTTTAAATGCGGTTAATGCAATGCTCGCCGAATACAACAAACGCCGTGATTGGTTTATTCCAGCTTTGCAAGATATTGAAGGTTTTAAAGTCGCAATGCCCGAAGGTGCTTTTTATGCTTTTGTAGATGTTCGTGATTTGCTCGGCGATAGATTTTCAACTTCTGCAGATTTTGCCGAACAACTTCTCAATGAATCTCACGTTGTAACAACCGACGGCGAAGGCTTCGGTGCAGATGGATTTTTGCGTCTGTCTTATGCAAATTCGATGGAAAACCTGCAAACGGCAGTTGAGAAGATAAAGAATTTTATTTAATGCAGTAACGATATTTCACGATCTGCAAAACACTTAGAGCGAATTAAGATTGCTTGTAAAGTCAGCGAAAGCGTTGTGGAAAGCATTTTATGTCTTTTGCACGATCTGCAAGCGATACTGCACGATCTGCAAGCGATACTGCACGACCTGCAAGCGATACTGCACGACTTGCAAAAGAGGTTGCACGATTTGCAAAAGAGGTGTTTTTTAATGATGTTGAGGATTCACGGCTTGACGGCGTTGGGTTTTGTCGGCAAATTCCTTCATTCTTGGGGTGAACTCGATATTCCCATTGATTATAGAGAAAGAGAAATTCGGATAAAAATCATTTCAGTCTAAAACAAAAATATCTATTTAAGATTCATCTAAAGCTTTATTTTCATCCTTGCCAAGATTTTCCCAAAGCACAATTGCTTCTTCGCCAACAAAATGTAACTGAGCACCGCCACGCAAGGAAATGATCAGTTCATCAGTTCCGCGTGAATAATTATTTGGAAGATATTGAATAGCAACAACTTCTTCTTCAATAAACTTCGCTGTATTTGTATTTATCCAGGTCATAAATCAATTATATCTTAATTTTGATCTCCGCCGGTCATCATCAAACCGATTTCTTCGATCGTTGTTTCATTCGGATCTACATTTCCGACTATTTCGCCTTCACGTATGACAAGCAATCTATCGGCGAGTGCTGTAACTTCTTCAAGTTCGGATGAAACCAAAAGAATTGCCGTTCCCGCATCACGCAGTTCGATAAGTTTGCGGTGAATGAATTCGATTGCACCGATGTCAACGCCTCGTGTCGGTTGCGATACGAGAAGCAATTTTGGATTGAGTTCAAATTCCCTGCCGATAATTAATTTTTGTTGATTTCCGCCGGAAAGAGATTTTGCGGAAAGATCGGGTTTTGGCGGACGAACATCAAAATCGTTGATGATCTCCATTGTGCGTTTTCTGATTCCCGAACTATCTAACATTCCAATGGATGAAACAGCGGGCGGACGATAATGAACGCCTAAAATTGAATTTGCCGATAGATCGGAATCAAGTAATAATCCGCGTTTGTGTCTGTCTTCGGGAATGTGTCCGATGCCTAATTCTTTTCGTTTGCGAATGGAAACTTGATTGATATGTTTTCCTTCAAAAATAATGTCGCCGCTTTGTCTATCAAGCGAAATCAAACCTGCAATCGCTTCGATCAATTCGGTTTGTCCATTCCCATCAACTCCGGCAACACCAACAATTTCACCTGCTCGAACACTAAAAGAAACATCTTTAAGTGCAACGCCGTGTTTGCCTTGTACATTAAGACCTTTCAATTCCAAAACAATATCAGTTGGTTTAGCATCAGTTTTTTCAACCCGCAAAAGAACTTCTCTTCCAACGATCATTTTTGCCAATTCTGCTTGTGATGTTTCCGCAGTTTGCACAAATCCAACCGCTTTACCGTCGCACATTACAGTTACTTCATCGGAAATTGCCAAAACTTCCTCAAGTTTATGCGTAATGATTACAATGGTTTTGCCTTGTTCTTTCATTCGCCGCAAAATGCTGAAGAAATCTTCGATTTCCTGCGGAGTCAAAACTGCTGTCGGTTCGTCCAATATCAAAAACCTTGCATCACGATAGAGTGCTTTTAATAATTCAACTTTTTGCTGTTGTCCAACGGATAAATCTTCGATCAAAGCATCAGGTTTCAATCCCAAACGCAATTCGTTTGAAAGTGCGAGAATATCTTTGTTTGCCTTGTCCAAATCCAGACTTGCCGCATTTCCCGTTTCCGCACCGAGGATAATATTTTCGGCAACCGTCATCGTATCAACCAACATAAAATGCTGATGAACCATTCCGATTCCCAGATCAATCGCATCGTGCGGATTGTTTATTTTAACTTCTTTTCCATCAACAAAGATCTCACCCGAATCGGCTCCGTAAAAGCCATAAGCGATTCGCATAATCGTTGATTTCCCTGCACCATTTTCACCAACAATTGCGTGAATCGTGCCTTTTTTGACATTTATCGAAACATTGTCATTAGCGACAACATCTCCGAATGTTTTTGTTATGTTTTTTAGTTCAAGCATTTATTTAATTTGCCATTGCGTCTGTAACTTTGATTTCACCCGAAATAATTTGTTTCTTTGCTTTTTCTACTTTTTCGATAGTTTCTTTTGTGATCAAACTTTTATTGTATTCATCTATAGTATATGCAACTCCGTCTTTATCGAGTCCAAAAACGTGAAAACCGCCTTGAAATTTCCCGTCTAAAACCTCTTTAACGACATCATAAACAACATTATCAACTCGTTTGACCATAGAAGTTAACACAAATCCGGGTTTAACGAAATTCTGGTTTTTATCAACGCCGATAACATATTTTTTGGCGACACCGTTTTCATCAACTCCCGCTTGTTCAACGGCATCAAATGCTCCAAGTCCCGAATTTCCGGCGGCGGTAAAAATCACATCTGCACCTTTTTGTATCTGAGAAACTGCAAGTTCTTTTCCTTTGCCGGGATTATTCCAAGCCGAATCGGTTACGCCAATATAACTTGCATAGACTTTTATATCGGGATTGATGGATTTTGCTCCTTCCTCATAGCCTTTTTCAAATCTTTCAATCAAAGGAATTTTCATTCCGCCAATAAATCCCAGAGTTCCGGATTTAGATTTTTCGGCGGCAATCATTCCGACAAGATATGAGCCTTCGTGTTCACGGAAAACCAACGAAGCGACATTTTTCAAAGGAGTTTTTCCATCATCGTCAAAAATCACACCATCAACGATCGCAAATTGTATATTCGGATAATCCTTTGCGACCTTTTGCATAATTGGACCTTGGGCAAAACCGACACCTATAATCAAATCAAATTTCTTCTCTGCAAAAGCACGCATCGCAGGTTCGATAGAGGTCGGATTTCCCGGTTCAATATCACGCAGAACTATGTCCAAATCCTTCTCCGCACGTTGCACACCGTCCCAAGCCGCCGCATTAAATGAACGGTCATTTTTGCCACCGATGTCAAAAACTATGCCGACTTTAATTTTGCCTTTATCTTCGATTGCTTCAGTTTGCGTGCAGGAAGTTGCGAAGATCGAAGTTATAAGAATCAAAGCAATAACAAATAAGTATCTTATTTTCATAACTGTTTAGTGAGCGGTCTGTGACCGCAGTTTGTTAATTTATATCTAATTCACGGTCAATTACCGTTTGCGTAACGACGAGTTTTATTATTTTATCGTTTCTAGAATTAATTTTCCGTTGTTGATTTGTTCATCTTGTATTTTATACGCATTCTTTAGTTTTTCACTAATCGAATCGGCTTGTGAGTTATTTCGACAATATAAAATTCCTAAA
>JBGTHN010000582.1:0-3167 GCA_041746235.1 Pyrinomonadaceae bacterium
GGAGACGGAAAATTCGATGCAACGGTATTCAGACCATCAAACACAGTCTGGTATGTGAACAGTTCATCATCAGGAGTTCTCTCGATCCCATTTGGACTGAGCGATGATGTCCCACTCGCTTCCGTTTATTCTGTTCCGTAAGAGACAAAAAGACCATATGCAAAAAGGCTATGCTTCATCATTGAAGCATAGCCTTTTTTTAGTTAAGTTGGAATTAAATTATTGTTGTTACAATTTCTCGAATGCTTCTCTGCAGTTCTCTATCATCAGTAATTGGCGAAACCATCGTAACCTCTGCGGCATCAATAGGCGAAATTCCTTTGGCAATGAGTTGGGCAGCGTAAATTAAAAGCCTTGTTGAAACGCCTTCTTCTAAACCGTGTCCACGTAAATTGCGGACTTTTTGACCGATAGTTACTAAATCTTTGGCGGTTGCTTCATCAATTCCACCTTCTTTGGCAACAATTTCAGTTTCGAGTTCGGGGGTTGGATAATCAAATTCCATACCAATAAAGCGTTGGCGTGTAGATTGTTTTAAATCTTTCAAAACAGATTGATAACCCGGATTATAAGAAACAACGAGCATAAATTCGGGCGGTGCTTCAACAACCGTTCCGCGTTTTTCAATTGGAAGCCTTCGTCGGTCATCGGTTAAAGGGTGAATGATGACGACAGTATCTTTTCTCGCCTCGACAACTTCATCCAGATAACAGATCGCTCCAGTCCGAACCGCGGTTGTTAAAGGTCCGTCGTGCCAGACGGTTTCTTCGCCTTCAAGTAAAAATCGTCCAACTAAATCGGTTGAAGATAGATCTTCGTGACACGCAACCGTGATAAGCGGACGTTTTAATTTATAAGCCATATATTCGACAAAGCGTGTTTTTCCGCAACCTGTCGGACCTTTAAGCATCGCGGGTAATTTGGCTTTATAAGCGGCTTCAAAAAGTTCTACTTCCTGATTGATCGGCAGATAAAAGGGTTCGTTTTTTACCTTGTATTTTTCAACAGCTAATTCCATATTTTGTAGTAAGCAGTATGTGTTGAGCAGTAAGCAGTTTGCTTGCTAACTCAACGATTACCAATATCTATGTTACTTGTGTGATATTTCACAAAAACTAATCTTATCATTCGCTTAAAATTGATAGCAAACGAGACACTTTAAAGATAAATAAAAAAAGCCTGCTGTCACACAACAGCAGGCAAAATTTTTGATTTCAAAGGAGAAAATCAAATGGCATTATTTACATTTTGAATAACCGCAATCTCTGCAAAAATCGCATCCTGAAGCGTGTTCGAGTTGACCTTTACATTCAGGGCAACTGCCGATCATACTCGACATTTTCGGTTTGTTTTCTGTGATAACTTCCATTTCATTTACCGCAGATTTTTGAATTTGTCTCTCCGAAGTCGGTCCGCCTTTTAATCTTCTGTCCGTTAAAAGAAGCGTTTCGGCGATCGCTTGTTCGGGCGATGTCAAAAGTCTTTCGTTGAACCAGACAGCATGTGTTCCCGTAACTTTGTTCAAACTTCGTGCAACTTCGACAACATCGAATCCGCCGCGAAGCATACGTGATGCGAGCAACCCGACACCTTCGGAAACAGGTCCCGTTGCAAAAACTTCCAGAACATTTTCGCCGTCGTGATTTACCGTTACATAAAGATTTACGCCATCAAAAGGAATTCGCCAGGTCGAACCTTGCAATTCTCTCGGACGTGTAACTCTTTGCTGTGCATCGGTTTCGCTATTTGTAACGACATATTCACCGCTTTGACCGACCGTATCTGGTATTTCTTCGGTTTTCTTCTCTTCTTTTTTCATCGAGGTCAAAACCTGACCGTCACGGCTTCCGTCGCGGTAATAACTGACTGCTTTACATCCCAAATCCTTCGCCATTCGATAAAGTTTATCAACTGATTCAATCGTGTCATCATTCGCACCGTTGCAAGTTTTTGAGATCGAATTGTCAACGTGTTTTTGAGCCGCCGCCAGAACTTGAACGTGTTGATGCGAAGTGATGTCCATTGCCGAAATAAAATATGAAGGCAATTTATCTTCATTGGCAACGACGAATTCCGCCGCTACTTTAATTGAATCAGGGTCGGATTGGTCAACTTTTACGCCGAGTGCTTCTGCCGCCGCTGTGTTGACATAATATCTTTCGCCTAAAGTATCTCTGCGAACATAAGCCCAAGAGAAATTTGGTTCGATTCCCGAAGAAGTTTCCGCTACGAGCGAAATTGTTCCGGTCGGAGCAATTGTTGTAACTTCATAATTACGAGGAGTTAAGGGAATATCACGCGAAATTCCGATCTCTTCATAAAGAAAGTTTGCATAGTCATCACGATTTGCTTCAAATTCAGGGAACGTACCTTTTTCCGCACCGAGTTCGAGTGATGCTTTCCAAGATTCACGGCGAACGAATCCCATAACTTTTTCCATCAATTCAATCGAATCTTGCTCGCCGTATGTAACTTTGAGATTTAAGCAAAGATCTGCAAATCCCATAATTCCTAAACCAACCGGACGAGTTCTTTTGACAACATCGTCAATTTCGGGAAGCGGAAAATATCCGGCATCAACAACATTATCAAGAAATCTTGTACAAAGATGCGTTACATGGGCAAGTTTTTCCCAGTTAATAGACTCATCAGCGTTCGTGCCGTCGCCAACTTTTTGATAAAACTTCGCTAAATCAATCGAACCCAAGTTACACGAATTATTAAAGTGGAGCATTTGTTCACCGCAAGGATTACAAGCGTGAATCGGTCCCATCGAATTCATCATGTGATTGTGGCGATTTACTTCGTCAATAAAGATGATTCCGGGTTCAGCATATTTGTGTGCCGAGGCGATTATTCTATTCCAGATGTCGGGGGCGTAAACCATACCTTCTTTCGGTGGTTGTTCAATTATGCAGTCTGAAAGATCAGCATTTTCAAAAGCTTTTTTGTCGGCGAATGTTGCGGTTGTTCCGTCCGGTCGGCGATAAACAACATAGTCATTTTGGGTAGCTGCGTCAAAAATCGTTTGATCCCACGGTTTGTCTTTGAATTCGGTTTGAAACCATTCTTTGTTATCAACCGCTGCCATAAACTTATCTGTAACAGTTACGGAAATGTTGAAATTTGTTAATGAGTCCTGATCGTTTTTAGCGTGAATGAATCTG
>JBGTHN010000583.1:0-7632 GCA_041746235.1 Pyrinomonadaceae bacterium
AAAAATCCGTAATGGAATTCCTCCTCTTTTTTATCCTTTTTCTTTTTTTCGCATTCTTTCGCGTTTTTCGCGGGCAAACTCTTTCTTTTCTTTGCGTCCTCAGCGTCCAATTTGGTTAAATTATCCAAGTGAAAAAAATAATCATTATCGGAGCAGGTTTAGGCGGATTGTCTGTCGCTTGTCGTCTGGCGAAATCGGGTTTTGAAGTAACTGTTTTAGAAAAAAACAAACAAGTTGGCGGCAAAGTTAATTTTGTTGGCTCAAAAGGTTTTACATTTGATACAGGTGCTTCGCTTGTAACGATGAAGCACGTTTTTGAAGACCTGTTTGAATTTTGTGACAGAGATATTGAAGATTATTTACACTTTGAAAAACTTGAACCGATCTGCCGATATTTTTGGTCGGATAACACAACCTTTGACGCTTCCGAAGATTTAGAAAAAACCGAAAGGGAAATCGAAAAACTTGAACCAAACGATGTTGAAAGTTTTAGAAAATATCTTGCTGATTCTAAGTTAAAATACGAAATTGCCGAACGAACATTTCTCGCCAAAAGCCTCAACGAATTACCAAAATTATTAAAACCGAAAAACTTACGCGATTTGCTCAAAATCTCGACATTAAAAACACTCGACAAACATAACAAACAATATTTCAAATCCGAAAAACTCCAACAATTATTTAACCGTTTTGCAACTTACAACGGCTCTTCGCCATACAAAACTCCGGCAACTTTTGCACTAATTCCTTTCGTCGAATTCGGCTTGGGAGCGTGGTATGTCAAAGGCGGAATTTATCAAATCCCAAAAGCATTAGAAAAGTTGGCGAAAGAATTAGATGTTAAATTTCGATTTAATTCACAGGTTGAGGAAATCACAATTAAAAATGGAAAAGCAAAAGGCGTGCGACTCAAAAACGGGGAAGTTTTAGAAAGCGATTTTGTTGTAACAAATGCCGATGCGATTGAAACTTATCGCAATTTGATTGATAAAAATAAACGTAAAATTTACACCGATAAAAAACTCTCGAAAATAGAACCATCGTGCAGCGGTTTCGTTTTGCTTCTTGGAACAAACAAAAAATTTGATAACTTAGCCCATCACAACATATTTTTCTCCGATGATTACAAGGCGGAGTTTGAAGCGATCTTTGAAACAAAAACTCTGCCGGAAAATCCGACAATTTACATTTGTGCGACTTCACGAACGGACGAAACTCAAGCACCGAAATTCGGCGAAAATCTATTCATTTTGATCAACGCACCTTACACAAGTTCGGCAATTAATTGGGATAAAGAAAAACAAAATTATCGAAATTTGATAATTAAAAAGTTAGAAGAATTTGGTTTGGAAGGTTTGGAAAATTCCATCGAATTTGAACAAATAATCACACCCGAAGATTTTGAGAAAAAATATCGTGCGAACAAAGGCTCGATCTACGGCGTTTCGTCCAACGGAATTTTCTCGGCATTTATGCGTGTTCCGAATATGGCAAAGGACATCGAAAATTTATACTTTGTCGGCGGCACAACACATCCGGGCGGCGGAATGCCACTCGTTTTGTTGTCGGGCAAAATGGCTTGTGATTTGATTCTGCAAAAATAAAAAAAGCCTGCGAAATTAAATTCACAGGCTTTCAAATTAATTTTAAGTAATTTAGTCAACCTTAAAAGGAGCAGTCGCCGGTTTATCGGTTGCTAATCCCCAATTAACGATTGATGCTGTGTTAGTAGAACTATTTCGCCAATACCAATTTCCTTCGGACGGACGGAAAACGCCGACATCGGTTATTCTATCTCCGTCATAATCGGCTGGTTGCGGAACATCGCCCATTGATCCCCATTGGAAACCTATACGAGTTGCACTGATAGCGTTTTGAGCAATGTTTGGAATAATATACCATTGTCCGTCGGATGGTCGCCAAACTGCATAGTCCGCTTTTCCGTTGCCATCAAAATCTCCCGGTACAATTCTGTCTCCGGCAATTCCCCAAACAAATTGAAAGGCAAAACCACGATTGAAGTTACTTAACAACGAATACCATTGATAATTTGGTGTTATTCCGGCTTGATTTGGTCTGACAACTACTACGTCGGTTTTCAAATCTCCGTCGTAGTCTGCCGGTACAGGAACATCACCGTTTGTTCCCCATTGAGTGTATGAAACTGTGTTAGTGCCGGATTGAAGCACATACCAAAATCCATTGGCAGGTCGCCAAACAGCTATATCAGCTTTGCCGTCTGCATCATAATCGCCTGGAACCGGAACATCGTTGGCAATTCCCCAAGGTAGGGCGGTGAAATTAGTTCCCGGATTGGTTGTATTATTTCCGTAATACCAGAAATTCGTACTCGGACGATAGACCGAAACATCGGTGTTTCCATCGCCTGTGTAATCACCCGGCGTAAGAATGTCTGCACTCAAACCGAAGTTTTGCGTTAAAGTTCCACCAGCCGAACTTGCTGTCATCCAATCGCCTGTGCTTGGACGGAAAAATGTCGGATCGGCTTTCCCATCATTTGTTTGGTCATAGCCGGGCTGACGGCAATTGGTTCGATAAGTTATCCTAAAACTATAACTCGTACAAAATAGGTTTGTTGGTGTTTCTAAAATATCGTGAGCCACAACCGTAAAATTTTGTCCTTGTGTTACCGGAAATGAAAAGTCGGCAGTTCCGGTCGTGCTAAACCCCGCATCACTGATCACATTGCTTCCCGGTGTCGCCGGATTAAATGTTGAATAGGCAACGGGCTGTGTTGTTGCACCGCCACAGCCCGATGCATCAAATTCAACCGTTGCACAACCCGTAACGGGAGCCGTGTAGGTATAATTATCCTGCACTACTGCGGCTGCATTAAAGAGTGCATTGGTCTTTCCGGTTGGACAAGAACCGGTAATTCCATTTCGGTTGATGCGTCCCGCTTGTGTGGCATCTCCGGATGTTAATGCCCCTGTCTGCACGATCGGTGCTCCTTGAATTTGGCAAACAAGTTGTGAAAACATAGTTTGATTGGAAAACAACAAAATGCCGCAAACCAATACCCCAGTTATAAAAGAACGTAAAACCCTCATAAACTCCTCCTGTGTAATTTAAGTAAGTAATAGAGATAAATCTCAAACAAAGTTTGAAAATGATTTCAACAATCAATAAAACTTGTAGTAAGTTTTTATAAAATACGCTTTTTATTTGAAAATTACAACTTTTTTTTTGGGGTAGGAATAGACATTATTTGTTTGTAAAATTTTTTCCTGTTGAAATATAAAGCTTACAAATTGTATTGTGAATATACCTCAAATCAATTATCGGTTTCGGAATCTTCTTCAACCACCGCACCGTAAGCAATTAAGAGTTGTTCGATTTCTTCATTATCAACTATATCCAAGGCTGAATCGCCGTCCGAATCACGTAAATTGACATCTGCACCGGCTTCGATCAAAACTCTCATTGCTTTAAAATTATCTAACATCGCGGCATTGATAAGAGCGGTTTTTTTGTATTCTTTTGATTGAATATCAAGTTTTGCACCATATTTTACAAGTAGTTTGACAATTTCTTCGGAAGTTTCTTCTTCGATCATCATCAGAGGAGTTTCGCCATTTTCGTCCAAGACATTGACATCCGCACCCGCATTGAGCAGAAGTTTGACAAACGCCAATTTGTTGTCGGAAACCGCAACGTGCAAAGCTGTTTTTGAATAAAAGCCTTCATCTTTAGTGTTAACATCAAATCCGCGTGCTATGTGAGTTTTAACATCTTTGATTTTATTATCAAAAATTCCATTGATGAGCGGGTTTGTAATGTCAACAGACATTCCAATTCCTCCAACCATTACAGCGATTTCTTCTATTTCTAACTCTGCATTGATGGTTTGATTTTCCCGATTTGCTGAGATTTCCACCTGTGAAAAACTTTTTTGCTTAAAATAATCAGCTTTAACTTTTATTTCATAAATTCCGTTCGGCAGATTTTCAAATTTATAAAATCCGATATCATCGGAAATTACACTCGTCTTAAAATCTTTTCCTATTATTTCAATCAGAGTTCCCGGAATAACTGCTCCATTTTGATCGGTAATTGTGCCGAAAATTTTACCGTTTGGTGTTGTAGATTTTTCTTTTTCGATTTTGTTTAATTGAGAGATTGTTGCATTTTCGTCTGATTTTGTCCGCGAAATACCAACGTCGCCTTGAGCATAAGTAACAGTCGTTGCCACCAATGAAACTCCTAAAACGCCCGCCGCGATTCCTGTTTGGCGTGTGATTTTATAAAATTTGTTGGCAAAAACAGGAGCTTTTGTTTGCGGATGCTGAACATATCGCACACAAAGTCTGCCTTTAGATTTTTTGACCAAACTTATCGCCTCACGTTCGGTCATCTCCGAAATATTATTGACATTCAAATTGCAATGCGAACAAAAACGAATCTTTTTATTGCCCGACATTTTTCCCCAATCTTCCGTGCAAGGACTTTTTACTTGCAAATTCTTCAAATAAGATTTTTTCGACATAATTTTCTCCTCATTTATGTAATTCAAATCATTTGCCAAGGAAGACTTTTCCATAATTAACTACAAAGATGCGACGAGTTTCAAAATTGGTTGCAACAACAGCAGAAAAATTAATTTGTTGATTATTAAAACTCCAACCGAAACCCAAATATTGGCAATCGTTGATTTTCGCTTAGAAACTGCGGAGTCGGACTATAAAATTCGTAGTTTGGTTGAACGACGCTGTTGTGATTTGTGATATTGAAATAATCAATATAAGGAGCGATGGAAAAACGTCGAAAATCAAAACGCTTTTCGGCACGAACATCAAGACTTGCAAATTTCGGCAAGCGAAGTGCGTTTATATCTTCGTTATTTGCAATACGTTGAATAAAAAACTGTGAATTTGGAAAAACCTCAACAGGCGTGCGGCGTGTATAAGGCAAACCGCTGGCGATTCGATATTTTGCCGCGATGTTGAAACCGTAAAATCTTGTGATGCCGATCAAAGTTAGTTGATGCGGGCGTTCAAAATCGGATGGAAATTCAACGGCGTTTTCTTCAAATCGCCGTTTAGAATCAACGTAAGCATAAGAAACTTGTCCCGACAAAAATCCTGTCAGAGCCTTTTGTGCGGAAATTTCAAAACCTCTCGCCGTTCCTTCACCCGTGTTAAAAAAGTTGCCATCCAAAGCAAAATTCTCCGTCGGACGAAGCGTTTGAACGATCAAGTTTTTATAATTTTTTTGATAGACTTCAAACCTCACACGCAAATCTTCTCGTGCCAACCATTCAATTCCACTTATAAAATGCGTCGCTGTCTGCGTTTTTAAGTTTCGATTATCTGGTGTCAGCGACAAAACAAAAAGACTCGGAGGTTGGCGATAAATTCCGCTTGCAAAAGTCAGATTTATTTTTGGAGTTACGGAAAATCTTGCACCGAAACGCGGACTTGCTAAGGTTTCGTTTGTAATTCCATAACGGTCAATACGAATTCCGGGCGTAATTGAAAAACGCGGTGTGATGTTCCAAGTCGCTTGTGCATAACCGTAAGCGGAAGTTTGCGTGTCGAGTTTGAGGCGGTTTTGTCTTGCATCTGCATTAAATTCTTCTTCCAAAGGACTGATAAATTGTCCCGAATTTTCATAGGTAAAATAATTCGCCTGGTCAAAAATCAAACCACCACCGATGGCAATTTGCACGTTATCTGAAACGCCGGAAGTCAATTCTTCCTTAATTCCGAATTGCGAATCACGCAAATCTCTTGAACGATATAAAAAATCCGTGTCAGGCACAACAAATGAGCCGTCGTTGTGCGAACCATTTATCCAAAATGTTGTTTGGGCAAGCGATTTTTCGCCGATGGTTGTATCTAAAGTCGCTCCAAAAACCAAACGTCTCGAAGTTCGGCGAGTTTCAAAACGATCTGTGCGACGGTCAATATTAAATGCTTGATCGCTGGTTTGTTCAAAATCTTCAAAGAAATTTAAGACCGTAAATGAAAGTTTGTTTCTTGGCGAAATATCGTAAATTACCTTATTCGTAAAATCAAAAGTTCGCGGGTAGCCGATAATGCCTTGCTCGGCAATTCCTGCAAAATCCAAAGCGACATCAATATAACTTCGCCGTGCGGAAAACAACCAACTTCCGCGTTTTCCCAAAGGAATATCAACACTTCCTCCGGCAGTTCCCGAATCGGCAAAGATCACGCCTTGAACTCGTTTGCGGTTGGCTTCGCGTATATCTATGTCCAACGCTGAAGACAATTTATCACCATATCGAACGCCAAAACCACCCGCCGAAAATTCTGCCTTTTCAAAAATATCAGGTGCGAGAATCGAAGCCCGTCCGCCGCGTCCACCATCGTATTTGTCGGAAAAATATGTAAAATCTCCGACAGGAATATTGTCTATAAACGTGAGATTTTCTTCCGCCGTTCCGCCACGCACAATTAGATCTGCGAATTCGCCCGAAGCCGCACTCACCGCCGGAAGCGAATTTATAACTCGCAAAGGATCGCCGCCGCTTCCCGGAGTTTGGCGGATTTCTTCACGATTAAGAGTTGTATTACTGACGATCTGTTCGGAATTTTCGGCAAATATCTCGCTTCGAACCTCAACCGATTCGCTCGTTGTTATATCGAGTTGTGCGTCCAAAACAGTATTACGTTTTCCCGTAACGCCGATTTGATTTTTGACGATCGGTGCAAAGCCTTTTGCCGAGAATTCAACCCGATAAATTCCCGATGCAATTTCCAATAAATATGTGCCTTCCGCATCGCTGAATGTTTCCGCATTATCGGCAACTTTCACCTTTGCATTGACAATCGGTTGCCCACTTGTTCGTTCTGTGATTTTTCCAATGATAAAACCTGTAGAATCTGATGTTTGAGCAATGTTGTTGGAAATAAAAACGAAGAATAAAATGACAAGAAAAAATAATCGAAGTTTCATTTTTTTTGCACCTTTTTTTTTGAGAATTAAGTAAACCAAAACTTTGGTGTTACAACTCAGAAAAAGGTTGTCGTATTAAGAAATTTGGTGCAAATATGTTCTCGCTTATTTTGTTTCTTCTTTTTGCTCTGCACCGTAAATAATCAGAATTTTCTTGATTGATTCTGAACGTGCGTAGATCAAAACAGAGTTTCCAAAATCATCCTTAATTGTTGCATCTGCTCCAACTTCGAGCAAGGCTTTTACCGCTTCAAAATTGTCATATTGGACAGCTTCAAAAAGTGCGGTTCGTCCGTTTAGATTTTTATTATTTACATCTGCTCCGTGTTGAACAAGTAACCGTAAAATCTCTCCCGAAGTATTTCCTTTTACCGTCATTAGCGGGGTCAGTTTGTAATAATCCTGAACATTAACATTTGCACCCGCATTCAACAGCATATTTGCAATTTTTAGATTATTTGTTTCGACGGCAATGTGAAGGGCAGTTCGTGAATAATAGCTTTTGTCTATTTCATTAACATCCGCGCCTTTGGCGATCATCAGACGAACTTTCAACACTTTTTCTTCTTTAACGGCAAGCATCAAAGGGTTTTCAACCCTTCGTATCATTGCCATTGTTCCCATAAATTTTCGAGGTGGCGTTGGAGTTGGTGTGGCACTCGGTTTTTAGTTAATTTTGCCCGAAGAAATGTT
>JBGTHN010000584.1:0-12532 GCA_041746235.1 Pyrinomonadaceae bacterium
TCCGGCAGGAGTCATCACAATGAAAAACGGATTGAAGAAATTCAACCAATATTATCAAGGCTATCGGCTCGCCAAAGGAGATGTGTGTACACAGTAGAACTAGCGTTATGGGCTACAAATATGTTGCCGTTTTCAACGGCTTATCTCGAACTCACGTTAAAACTATAAAAAATGTAGATTCAACTGTTGAAAAAGCAGAATTTAAATTAAAAATAGCTGAGTTACTTGAGGCTCTGGCAGAAGCAAAATTACAAGCAATTGAGACTCAAGAAGTCCTTCGAGAAAAAGAAGGTAGAATAGAAGAACTCAAAAATATTCTGAACATTAAACCATCATTAGTTTTTGTGAAAGATAGATACTATCAAAAAGACGATAATGAGAACCCAATTGGCGAGCCATACTGCCAGCGTTGTTGGGAATCAGACAATAAACTCATACATATAGTTCCTGTCGGACATATCTTTAAATGTGCAGATTGTAAAAACACTTTTGGACAGAAACCAAATTACTCTAGCGATTCCTACTAACTCGTCAAACGCCGATAAATGTTCGGCAATTTCTCGGGCAAACTTAAAACATCATCAATTATCGTATATCCGACTTCTCCATAAAGGTCTTTTAATTCCTGT
Organism: Pyrinomonadaceae bacterium; assembly: GCA_041746235.1. Taxonomy (GTDB): domain Bacteria; phylum Acidobacteriota; class Blastocatellia; order Pyrinomonadales; family Pyrinomonadaceae; genus Aridibacter. The sequence goes on from JBGTHN010000584.1 coordinate 630, forward strand.
TCTGAATCGCGGTCAATTGTGATGCAGAAAGGTGTAATTCCGCTCATACGTGCTTCGGTTAAGGCTTCACGCACGTCTTCTTTGGCGTATTTTGCGTCGCCGTAATCGTGGTCGTAAGGTCTGCCGTCGGTGAGGATTATCATTAGTTTGGTGCGGGATTCTTGTCGCAATAATTTGGCGGCGGCGTGGCGGATTGCCGCACCTAAACGGGTGTTGTTTTGGAATGTGATTCCGCCGATTCTGCGTTCGATCTCTTCGGAGTATTTTTCGTTGAAATCTTTGACGATATAGAATTTTACGTTGCGTCTGCCTTCGCTTGTAAAACCGTTTATCGAATAAATATCGCCGACGGCTTCGAGGGCTTCGCTCATTAAAACTAAACCTTCTTTTTCGATTTCGATAATGCGTCTGCCCGGATGTGTGTAAGGTTGGAGCGGATTTCGTGTGATCGTTCGAGCGGTTGACGAAGATTGGTCTAATAACAACGAAACGGCAACATCTCTTTCGCGTCTAAGGCGTTTTGTATAAAGCCTTTCCGAAACATTTCCGCTTGCACGTCGGTCAACGACATAATCAATTACGGCATTTAAATCATATTCTTCACCATCTAATTCACGGTGAATCTTCGTCAAATTTTCCGGCTTTAATAATTGGAATTGATGGCGAACGGATGAGATCACACCACGATAACGACTGCGTGCAAGTTCGACAAAATTTCTATCACCTTTGCGGACTTTTTTCTCGATGACGCGACACCAACCTGTGCGGAAATCGTTTAATTCTCTGTCCCATTCGTCGTAGGAAAATGCTTCATCGCCTGCTTCGAGCGGTTGTTCGGGCATTTCGTTAAACGACCAATTTTCCGAGCCTTGCAAATCCTGCGGGTCGCCGTCTTGGTCTTCGAGGTCGTTCCAGGCGTTAAATAAATCGCGTATATCTTGTGCTTCTTTCGGTTTTTCCTCACGCTTTACCTGCGATTCCGTAACTGCTTCGCCTTGTGCATCTTCTTGAGCGTATTCGCCTTTTTCTTCGTTTTCTTCCGATTCTTCGGGTTGCGTTTCTTCGGGCGTGACGTTTTGAAAAAGGTTATAAACACGGCTCGTTGCCATGATCGAATCTGCTACTGTCGGAAATGAATTCTCACGGCTGAGACGCTGAGACGCTGATGTTTTTTCAGATCCATTATCTTGTTCATTCTGTTTTAATTTTCTCTGTGTTTCTGCGTCTCCGCGGTTTAAATCAGGCTTCAGATAAGTTTCGATCACGGTTTCAATTTCGGAAACAACTTGTCCGTAAAATTGTTTTGCATCTTCGGTTGCACCGCCGCACATTGTAATTTGAAACAGCAATTCAAAAGGAACTTGGTGCATCGGTAAATCAAAAATATACGGTCTTCGCTCGCCGAGAAAATTCTGCATTAAATCGAGGTCTTTAACCAAGCCACGATAATTTTGGCGTAACTTTTGGTCAATCCGTGCATTTTCCATTGTGCCGAAAATTCTGCGTGCGAGTCGTGGTTCGGGGAAAACCTGCAAGACCGCTTTATAATCGGGATCTTTCGGAACTTGTTTTTTCTTTTTCTCAAATTCTTTGCGAAATTCTTCTTCGGAAAGTGCCGATTCACCTTTTTGAACTTCTTCGATGTAACCTGCAAGAGAAAACGCATCAAGTTGTTCAGCGGATGCTTCATAAAGTTCATTTAATTCCGTGTAAGCGGCTTTTAAATCTTCTGTATCTGAAACAAATGTGCCGAATTCGATCTGTCCCGCACCGTGAGCCGCTAGAACTTTGTATAGCCGAAAATCGAGTTCTTCGCTGTCAAATTCATTAACATTTGAAGGCAGATAGATCGTTTTTCCATCGCCGATTCTTGATTCTTGCGGCATTGCCGAAAGCGGTGCGATTTCTACTTCTTTGCCCGTAAAACCTTCGACATAAATTCGCAAAACCGTCTGTATAGTTTCAAGCGGTAAGCCTTCTTGTGCTTCCTGCAAAAGCTCATTTGATTGGCGAGTTTCAAGTGCAAAAAATGAACGTCGGGCTTTGGCGGAAACATCTTGTTTTGTTTCTAAACCTGTTTCAACCCATTCTTCAAATTGTTCCAACGAAACCTTTCGCAAAGCATTCGCACTCGAACGAAAAGCCGCTAAAGCACTTTCTGCATCAGTTTCGGCAATTTCTCCGACGAGTTGCAAAACTCTTCTTGAAATCTGTGTCGCATCCTTTTTATTTTTGAGCATTGCGATGCGTTTGAAAAATTGCGGACTTGCCCGAATAAACGAAATTAAAACTGCATTTCCGTGCGTTGCAAACTGCACCAAAACATCGCACCATTCATCAAACACCGCATCAAAACGGTTTAGAGTTTTGCTTCCCGCATCAACAAAATGAAGCGTTACGCTTCCGCCATATTCGAGAAATTTCTCACCGCAAGACATCAGTTTTATGGCATTTTTCGCCGAAAGTTTTTCAAACGCTTCGGGCAGACCCGACCACAAATCCGCCGTCATTCCGCCCGTTCGATTGGCAAAATGCGAAGCGAGTTTCAAAGTCGCTTTTGAAACTTTCTTTTTATCTTTGCCAAATTTTTCAATACTTTTTGTAACTTCGGGAGTTTTTTGCAAAAAATCTGCCGAATGTTTGGCGGAACGATTGGCAATTTCCGAAGCGAGTTTTAAGATGTCCGTCAGCAGATCTTTATCATTGATTTCTTTCGCAAGTTTTGGAACCAGTTCAAATGTTTCAATTGCGATTGAACTTGATAAGATCAGTTGCCGTGTGCAAATCTGGAAAACAAGCGAGCGAGCCTTAGCCGGAACTTTCCGCAATTTAGAAACTCCATTTTGAAAAAAATCTACGCCCAGATCGGCATTTGCCATCGCAACTTTTCTGCCCATTTCCGCCCAATCTCGAATATCATCCGCCGACAAAATTTTCGATGCTTTCGGCACAGCTTCCACAAATTCACGACTGACTTTCAACGAAACCGCCGCCAAAGATGCACTCATTTCCAACGCAACCTTCTTTTTTTCCGACGGCAGACGGCTCAAACGCCTCGCCAATCCCGTAAAAGTATGTTTCTTTTGAGAAGATAAATTATTTTCACTTTCCGCCATATTTTTAGTTTAAATTGGTTGATCGTTGATTGTAAATAGTTGATTGTTTCTTTCTAAATCTAAAATCCCAAAGGCGGTTGCCCGTCGTCATATATGAAAACGTGGAAACAAGCGTTGACATTTCCTTCTCGAAGTCCGTCCACACTTCGATCAATTTTTTCCATATCGGCAAGCATATTCGACATAAAATTTTGTTCTTCAGCAGATTGAAATTTTCGTGAAAGGTCAAAAGCACAGCCTGAAGTGTGCGGTGGAAGCGAACCTGCACCGCGAACTTTGAAGGAATTTGGATTAAATTTATTCAAACCGATCTGATATTCCATTGAACGTGCCAGAGAAGTTATGCGAAGCGGACGATTAAATTTGGCGTGATATTTTTGGGATAATGTTCGTAGAATCGGTAAAGCTCTTGGATGAAACATACGTAGAAGTCGGATTTTCATTTGGCGGCGGTCTTTCGGATTGTTTATATCGTATTTAAAACTCGCGGCAAGTTGGGCAAGCGTGTTGTAATCATCCGAACCCGGTCTTGCAGGTGTCGAACCTGTTTCAAAGTCAAAGGTCGTGAATTCACTTTCACTCGAACTTCCGCCTACATCCAAAACCCAATATTCCGTCGCCATCGGAAGTTCGATCAGTTCGCCAGCCATACGCTTTCGTGCAAGGTCTGCAAAATCCATTGGAATTTTATAACCTTCGCGTTGCATCTCAGCGATTTTCGCCGTCTGTTTCGGCACACCGCAACATAATTCTTGTCGCAAAATTCTGCCCGGTGGATCGTTTCCAAACTCTTTTTGTCTGGTCAACGCATATTTTTCCTTCCAATAATCAAGGCTGACATTAAGATTTAATCCCGTTTCTTTTGCGTTTACCGCATCATCAACCGTAATTGTCTCCAAGTCTTCGGTTTTTATTTCTTCTTCCTGAACTTCCCAATATTGCGTCAACTCATCTAAATCATCTTGTTTTTGTCCGCCCAAAGGATCAATTACGCGAAGTGGAATCGCTTCATTTTTATTAACAGAAACCACAGGTCCCAGTCGTCGGCTGGCAACATCATCACCGCTTCCTGTTTCAAAATATTTAGCGACCAAAATTCCGATTACCGCAAGAAAGATAATCAAAAAAGTCGAACCTGCCGCAACCAATAAAATCCAGGGTTTTTCTTCCTTTTTCTTTTTAACATTTATATCGGGCTTATGTTTTTGAATTGTTTTCGGAGCATCTGCCGCAGAATCATTAGTTTTAGATTTTTTTCGATGCGGTTTATCCCCAATGATTTCGGCATCTAAAACATCTTTTTCGCCAAATATTATCCGAATTTCCGTATCGCTTCCGCAAGTTACAATATCACCGTCAAACAAAATCTTCGGAGTTTTTCCAACTCTTTCACCGTTTATAAAAGTTCCATTTGTCGAACCTTCATCAACAATCAAAACTTCATTACCATCACGGAAAATCGTTGTGTTTACAGTAGATAAACCTGCATCTTCCAACACAATATCAGCGAGTTCGGTTCTTCCAACACTGATTTCATCGTCGAGTTCTATGGTTTCCGAATCGTAAAGAGATTTGATTTTGAGAGTAACTTTTTTCATTGAATTCTTTAATCTAAATGATGCGTTCCTTTGCTTTCTCGCAGTTTTGAAACGTCTATAAATTTTACAAAATCATCAAAATGAAACATATCATCGCTTTTGCAATGTTCGCAATAATACGAGGCATCTTCGCCAAGATACATATCTTTAAAATGATATGCGACAAAACATCCGTAACAACGTTGAGCCCTTTTGCCAAACGCTCTTATAATTTTTTCTTTATCTAATTCTTCCATAACATTTTTGAACTTTTTAAGTATAAATGTTTTCGTCTTGCTTGCAAAAAGATTTTCAAAATGTTTCTATTTGAAATAGAGATGAAACGAACTTTCAACACAATCCACAAACTTCATCATCATTGGCATGAACATCATCACGCCAACTAATCTTTCTCTATTTAATTTCCGATAAAAATTAGTTTTATAAGCAACGCGTGAACTTTGAACAAAAGTTTTTAGGCTCTTTTTGTGCTTTAAATTACAAATGAATAAAAAATTAAAAATAGCAATTCAAAAATCAGGTCGTCTGAGCGATGACTCAATAAATTTATTAAAAAAATGCGGAATAACATTCGGCAACGGACTCGGTAAATTAAGGTCGGTTGCGAATAATTTCCCGCTTGAGATTTTCTTTCTGCGTGATGATGATATTCCAAACTATGTGGAAGATTCGGTCGCAGATATTGGGATTGTCGGGGAAAATGTTCTGGCGGAAAAGGATTGTGAAATTCAGATGATTGAAAGATTAGGTTTTGGGAAATGCCGTCTTTCGCTGGCATTGCCAAAAACTGTTGAATACAAATCTATTCAAGATTTTGAAGGAATGCGAATCGCCACGAGTTATCCGAAAATCCTCGGTAATTTTTTAGCAAAAAACCGTGTCAAAGCAGAACTTCACACGATCAGCGGTTCGGTTGAAATCGCTCCTTCGATCGGTTTGGCAGATGCGGTTTGTGACATCGTCAGTTCAGGAAGCACACTTTTTACAAACGGTTTAGAGGAAGTCGAAACGGTTTTGCGATCGGAAGCGATTTTAATTGCAAGAAATGATCTGCCGGATGATCTGAAAGAAATCTTGAACAAACTTCTCTTTCGCATCAAAGCAGGAAAATCTGCCAAACAGAACAAATATATTTTGCTCAACGCTCCGAATGAAAAACTTGAAAAAATAATCGAAATTCTGCCCGGAATGCGAAGTCCTTCCGTTTTGCCGCTTGCCGAAACCGATTGGAGTTCGGTGCATTCTGTAATAAATGAAAATGATTTTTGGGAAGTCGTCGAAAACTTAAAACGCGAAGGTGCGGAAGGAATTTTGGTTTTATCAATTGACCAAATGATTCAGTAATTGGTTCGTTGTTCGTGGTCAGTTGTTCGTTGTTTCTTTATTTCACAACGCAATGAACAACTAACTACTAACAACTGACCACGAACAAAAACATGAAAATTATTAAATATCCAAAAAAAGAAAGTTGGCGTAAGATTTTGGCTCGTCCGGTTTTTGACACGAAAGAGTTGGAAATTACAGTTTCTACTGTGTTGGATGATGTCGAAAAGGGCGGAGATTCTGCTGTGCGGCGTTATACAAAACAATTCGATAAAGTTGTTTTAGAAGATTTCTGCGTATCGGAAAAAGAATTTATCGAAGCTGAAGATCGTGTTTCCGAAGAATTAAAAAATGCGATCAAACAAGCCAAATCTAATATTGAGATATTTCACAAAGCACAAATAGAAACACCGCAAAAAATAGAAACAACAAAAGGTGTTTTCTGTTGGCGAAAATCCGTTGCAATTGAGAAAGTCGGTCTTTATATTCCGGGCGGAACTGCTCCGCTTTTTTCAACCGTTTTAATGTTGACAGTTCCCGCAAATATTGCGGGTTGTGATGAGATCGTGATGTGTTCACCACCCGATAAAAATGGCAAAATTAATGATGTAATTTTATACACTGCAAAACTTTGCGGTGTAACTAAGTTTTTCAAAATTGGCGGTGTGCAAGCGGTTGGTGCAATGGCTTTTGGAACGGAAACCGTTCCGAATGTTTATAAAATTTTCGGTCCCGGAAATCAATTTGTAACTTGTGCAAAACAAATTATTTCGCAAAAAGGAATTGCCATTGATATGCCCGCCGGACCTTCGGAAGTTGCGGTTTTTGCTGATGAAAGTGCGATTCCTGAATTCGTTGCGGCAGACCTGCTTTCGCAAGCTGAACACGGAGAAGATAGTCAGGTTTTGCTTGTTTCAACAAGCGAAAAAGTTATCGAAAAAGCGAATATCGAAATTGAAAAACAACTGGCAGTTTTACCGCGAAAAGAAATCGCCGGAAAATCACTGGAACATTCAAAAGCAATTTTGGTTGATAACGAAAAAACTGCAATCGAATTATTAAATGAATATGCCGCCGAACACTTAATTTTGGCGGTTGAAAACGCTGATGAAGTTGCCGAAAAAATAACGAATGCAGGTTCAGTTTTTATTGGAAATTATTCCTGCGAATCGGCTGGCGATTATGCTTCGGGAACAAATCACACTTTGCCGACAAACGGTTATGCAAAAAATTACTGCGGAGTTTCGCTGGATTCGTTTGTAAAGAAAATCACTTTTCAAAAACTGACCGAAACAGGAATCAGAAACTTAGGCAAAACGATTGAACTTATGGCAGAAGCCGAAGAATTGCAGGCACACAAAAATGCAATAACTGTGCGACTTAAGCAAATTGAAGAATTAACAGAAAAACCTTTGTCCACAGATGGACACGGATAAACATAGATTTTTTTAACAGGGATAAAGAGGATGAAGAGGATTTTTAAAATGCTTCTTATCCCTGTCAATCCCCTTTATCCCTGTTAAATTTTCTTCTTATTTTCGCGTAAATTCGCGTTTATTCGCGGGCAAACAAATCTTATGGACATACAAAATTTAGTTCGTGAAAACATCAAACGCTTAACGCCGTATTCTTCTGCACGTAAAGAATTTACGGGAACGGCGAATATTTTTCTTGATGCGAATGAAAACAGTTTCGGCTCGCCGCTTGAAACAAATTATCATCGTTATCCCGATCCTTTGCAGACAGCAATTAAAGAAAAAATTGCGGTTTGGAACGATGTTAGAACCGACGAGATTTTTATCGGCAACGGAAGTGATGAAGCGATTGACCTGCTTTTTAGAATCTTTTGCGAGCCACGAAAAGACAACATTTTAATATGCCCGCCGACTTATGGAATGTATAAAGTTTCGGCGGAAATTAACGATGTTGCGATAAAAAAGGTAAATCTCACGGAAGATTTTGAACTAGATTTAGAAGTAATTGAAAATACAATTGACGACAATACCAAATTGCTTTTTATCTGTTCGCCAAATAATCCGACGGGAAATAGTTTAGATAGAAATGCAATTTTGAAATTAGCCGAAAATTTTAACGGAATCGTTGTGATTGATGAAGCATACATACATTTTTCAAAGGAGAAATCTTTTGTTTCGGAGATCAATAGTTTCAAAAATATTGTCGTTTTGCAGACATTTTCAAAAGCTTGGGGTTTGGCAGGCTTGCGAGTCGGTTTAGCAATTTCAAATGCGGAAAATATTGAACTTTTTAACAAAGTTAAGCCGCCCTACAACGTTTCGGAAATCGCTCAGGATGCAGTTTTAGAAGCTTTGGAAAACAAAGAAACTGTTGAAAATACGATTGCAAAAATCATCAGCGAACGTGAGAAATTGATTGAAAATTTATCCGATCTTGAAATTGTAACAAAAATTTATCCGACCGACGCTAATTTTGTTTTGGTGAAAACTGTTGATGCTGACAAGATTTATCAACAGTTGCTAGATGAAAAAATCGTCGTCAGAAACCGCAACAATGTTGAAATGTGCGAAGGATGTTTGCGATTTACGATTGGAAAGCCAGAGGAAAATTTAAGTTTATTAAAAGCATTAAGAAATTATTCACAGATAAACATTATATGAAAAAAGTTTTATTTATAGACCGCGACGGCACACTTATTTTTGAGCCGGAAGATTATCAAATTGATTCATTTGCGAAGTTAAAATTCTTGCCGCAAGTTTTTATGTATTTAGGCAAAATTGCGAATGAATTGGATTATGAACTCGTGATGGTTACGAATCAAGACGGACTTGGAACAGATTCTAATACTGAAGAAAAGTTTTTCCCTGTGCATAATTTTATATTGCAAACGCTTGAAAGCGAAGGAATTAACTTTTCGGAAATTTTGATTGACCGCACTTTTGAAAAAGATAATGCTCCGACTCGAAAGCCGAATACTGGACTTCTGACGAAATATTTTGAAGACGAATATGACCTCAAAAAGTCGTTTGTTATCGGTGATCGTTTGAGCGATATGAAACTCGCGGCAAACTTAAATGCGAAGGCAATTTTTATCAAAAATGAATATTTTAATTTAGTGGAAAATGCTGAAAAGATTGATCTTGTTGCGGAAAGTTGGAAGGAAATTTATGAATTTTTAAAATTACCGCCGAGAAAAGTCATCCATCCAAGGACTACAAAAGAAACGGATATTTTGGTTGAACTCAATTTGGATGGCGATGGAAATTCCGAAATTTCGACGGGAATTTCTTTTTTCGATCATATGCTTGAACAAATTTCTCGACACGGTTCAATTGATCTGAAAATTGATGCAAAAGGTGATCTGCACATTGATGAACATCACACGATTGAAGATGTTGCAATAACTCTTGGCGAAGCATTTAATCTGGCTTTGCAGGACAAACGTGGAATGGAACGCTACGGATTTTGCTTGCCGATGGATGATTGTTTAGCACAGGTTGCGGTTGATTTCGGCGGAAGGAATTGGTGTGAATGGAATGCGGATTTTAAACGCGAAATGATCGGAAAAATGCCGACGGAAATGTTCTTTCATTTCTTTAAATCTTTTTCTGATAAGGCACAATGCAATCTGAATATAAAAGCGGAAGGTTCAATCGAACATCACAAGATCGAAGCAATTTTTAAAGCATTTGCGAAGGCTGTGAAAATGGCTGTGGGAAGAGATATTTTGAGCGATAATTTGCCTTCAACTAAAGGAAGTTTATAAATGTAAAACGGAAAATGGATAGTGGAAAATTAATAATAAGAAACGAACATTTTCCACTATCCATTATCCATTGTCCATTTTTATGAAAGTTGCAATTGTAAAATATAATGCGGGAAATATTGAATCGGTCAAAAATGCTTTGAACCGTCTCAATGTTGAATCGGTTGTTTCAGATGATGTTTCAGTTTTGAGATATGCTGATAAAGTAATTTTTCCCGGTGTTGGCGAAGCCTCAACAGCGATGGAATATTTGCGTGAACGACAACTCGATGAAATCATTAAATCTCTGACGCAACCCGTTTTGGGAATTTGTTTGGGAATGCAATTGTTGTGCGATTATTCGGAGGAAAACGATACGAAATGTTTGGGTTTGTTGCCTTATAAAGTTCGTCTATTTGAATCGGACACTTTAAAAATTCCGCATATGGGTTGGAATACAATTTCGGATTTGAAAGGCGAGCTTTTTAGAAATGTGGCGGAACATTCTTACGTTTATTTTGTGCATAGTTTTTACGTTGAAAATGGAAATGAAACAGTAGCAACTTGCGATTATAGTTTGAATTTTTCAGCGGCGATCCAGTATAAAAACTTTTACGCCGTTCAATTTCATACAGAAAAATCAGGCGAAGTTGGTGAGAAGATTTTAGAGAATTTTTTGAAGATTTAGGAAAAATTATGATTGATATAATTCCGGCAATTGATGTGATCGAAGGCAAATGCGTGCGTTTGCAACAGGGCGATTTTTCGCAGAAGACAATTTACAATGAAAATCCTTTGGATGTGGCAAAAGATTTTGAAGCACACGGATTGAAGCGTCTGCACATTGTAGATTTGGACGGTGCGAAACTTGGCAAAGTTACGAATTTAAAGGTGCTTGAGGAAATCGCCAAAAACACAAATTTGACGATTGATTTTGGCGGCGGAATTAAAACCGATGACGATATAAGATCAGTTTTTGATGCCGGTGCAAAAATGGCGAGCATCGGAAGCATCGCTGTAAAAGAACCCGAAAAATTCGATGCGTGGTTGAAAAAATACGGAAGCGAAAAAATCTTGCTGGGTGCGGATGTAAGAGATGGAAAAGTTGCGATAAACGGTTGGCAGACGACGACAGAATTGGATATATTGCCGTTTTTGAAAAAGTATTATGCGAAGGGTATTCGCAAAGTTTTTGTAACAGACATCAGCAAAGACGGGCTTTTACAAGGTTCAGCCAAAAAACTCTACGCGGATATATTAAAGCATCTGCCGAGATTGCAATTAATTGCGTCGGGCGGAGTTGATTCGATCGAGGAAATCGGCGAATTGGAAAAAATAGGTTGTGCGGGCGTAATAATCGGCAAGGCGATCTATGAAGACAGAATTAGTCTGACGAAATTGGGGTTTGGACAATTTGCAAAAGAATCGAGGAATTGATTAAAGGGACGAGGGACAAGGGACAAGGAACGAGAGAAATCTGGAGATCAAACCCTCGTCCCTTATCCCTTCAATCACTCGCCTCTATCAGAAAAATGCTAGCAAAACGAATAATTCCCTGTCTTGATGTTAAAGACGGACGGACTGTAAAAGGAACAAATTTTGTGAATCTGAGGGATGCGGGCGATGCCGTTGAATTAGGAAAACTGTATTCCGAACAAGGTGCGGACGAACTTGTTTTTCTTGACATTACTGCGACGAATGAAAAACGCAAGACTTTATCGAAACTCGTTAAAAAGATCGCGGCGGAGATAAATATTCCGTTTACGGTCGGCGGTGGAATCAATATAGTCGAAGATATTGAGGTTTTGCTCGAATCGGGTGCGGACAAGGTTTCGATAAATACTTCGGCGGTAAAAAATCCGCAGATATTAGCGGACGGTGCAAAGAATTTTGGTTCGCAATGTATTGTTTTGGCGATTGATGCAAAATTGATCGGAAATCAATGGAAAGTTTTCTTAAATGGCGGACGAATTGAAACGGAATTAGAAGCGATTGATTGGGCAAAACGCGGTGTGGATTTGGGAGCGGGCGAAATTCTTTTAACATCAATGAATGCGGATGGAACGAAAGACGGTTTTGAAATTGATCTAACACGAAAAGTTTCCGAAAGCGTCAATGTTCCGGTAATCGCTTCGGGCGGTGCGG
>JBGTHN010000585.1:0-6165 GCA_041746235.1 Pyrinomonadaceae bacterium
TCAAAATTGGTAACACTTGTTTATAATATTCAAGTGCTTTTTTTGTATTGCCCAAATCTACATAAACCAATCCTATGTTATAAAGTAATCTTGCTACTTCCCATTTATCCCCAATGGTTTTCAAAAGTTGTAATCCCTCATTTAAAAACTCTAATGCTTTCTGATATTCATCCAAATCCCTACTTATCAAGCCCATTTTGTTTAGTGTTGTTGATTGCTCATATTTTTCATCATTCGTTTTGTGAATTTGTAACTTTTTGTCAAAAATCAATTGTGCTTTTTGATATTCTTTTAATTTCCATAAAACTTCTCCAAATTCTTCCAAGCAAACAGATTCCTGACTTTTATTACCAATTTCATTGTAAATTCGGCATACTTCTTCAAATTTCGGTAAAGAAGTCTGCAATGCTTCACTTGTATTTTGACTAACTAAGTTCTTTGCATCGGCAAACATCTCTTTAGCCTTGTTTTCTTTTAACTGATTAACCTGTTGCGTTGTTAATTGAACTAGATATTCATCCTTCAATTCCCGCCAACCTTTTAATGATTCTTCCAATTTGTTGATTGATGTTTCGCCTTGTCCCGCCAAATCTTGTGCCGTTATTGCTTCGACAAACAATCTTTCAACTTCTACCCGCCGTTTATCTTTTGTCGTTGCTGTTCGTGGAACTTCGCGTTTGATCGTGTAAATTCCTTTTTCCGCTTTGTCATCAAATCCGCTGATTTCCAATTTGTAATTTCCACCTTGTTTGGCAATAAAGGAAAGTGTTTCTGGTCCTTCCTTACTGTTCGGACTGTCCATTGTCGCCAAAACATTTCCCTCCGAATCAAATATCTTGAGCAGGACATCAACGCCTTTTTGTTCAACCCGAACTTGGAAAAACTCGCCCGCTTTCAAATCGAATTTGTAACGATGAGTTTCTTTGCCCGTCATCTCGCGTTCGATGGTTTGATTCGGTTTTAGTTCGCGGGTATCGTCTTGTCCAAAGATGGTGGTTTGGATGGATGCCAGCAAGATCAAAAATAAAATTGCCGGGAAAATTCGGGTTGAGTTTGAAAAGTATTTCATAAGATTTTTTGTTCCTTTTGGTCAAGCATTGGTTGAAACGGACTTTTGATGTTGCGGTCAAGCAGTTTATTCCAAAGCGTTTCTACATTATTTTCGAGCTAAGATTGTATGTTTGCCTGAATTATTCGGTTTTTTCTATCACGATGTCAACAAAATTTTCACAACATCACGCAAACTTTCGGCAACACACAAAATACACCTCTACTTATAAGTGACAAAAATGCAAAAAAAGTTACAGTTTTAAATGTGTACAATCATTTGTGAACTGTTTTTGTTTAATAAAATGGTGGGTTAGCAGTCACTTAGTAAAAAAACTTAAAAGTTTTTTTACTTTGATTATCAATAAAAATTATTGACACTATAACTCTTTTTATGTTAATTTTCCGCAATCGAATTAGTAATTAAATAATAAAACTCCGAAGTCATTGAGATTGGATTCATTGCAAATCTCTGATGATTTTAGGGATGACACTAAAGAGTATAAAAATATTTGTTTTGTATAGAATTGATCAAGCTAAGAGCTTTTGATTTTATTATTTTATCCTTAGATTTAGACTATTGATTAGATTAATTATCAGTATCAATCTGTTGATTCAGCGAAGTCAAAAGTATGGTTTTAATTGATCAAAATCAAAGAATACATTTCTACCAAACTTTGAAACTCGCTTATCCTTTTGCCATTTTTAAAGTTAAAAAGCACAGTTTTTCATCTGCTCAAACGCGTTAGAAATTTAAAATATGTAAGGTTTTTTAAAATTATTCATATAATAGGTATAAGGTTTAAAAAATCCATATATAGCGTTAGTAATTAGTAGATAAATTGGTATTAATTATGGGAAAAGCAAATGAAATCAAAAATGGTTCAGACCAAAAACCAATAAAAAAGAATTCAATTATTGATTTTAAAACCGACCGTTACGGCTCTCTCAAACTGATAGATTGGTTTGATCTTGAATCTGTTAAAAATGCCAAGATTTTAGTAATTGGAGCCGGAGCAATCGGAAATGAGGTGTTGAAGAATCTGGCACTTTTAGGTATTGGGAATATCTATATTTTTGACAGAGATACAATTGAAATGTCTAACCTGACCCGTTCGATCTTATTTCGGGCGGAAGATTGCGATAGATTAAAAGCCGAGGTCGCGGCAGAACAACTCAAAAAAATCAATCCCGATATAAATGTGGTTTGGAATAGTGGTGATATTCGATTTGATTTAGGCTTAGGTTTGATTCGACAGATGGATGTTGTCATTGGTTGTTTGGATAATCGAGAAGCTCGTCTGAAAATCAACACCGATTGTTTTAAGATCGGAACACCTTGGATTGATGCCGGTATCGGTCAATTAAACGGGCAAATCTGTGTTTATAAACCCGACGAAGGTGCTTGTTATGAATGTTCATTTACCGAAGATGATTATGTGCAAGTAGGAATGCCTTGTAACCGTCTGGCAAGTATCTATGCGGCGGAAGGAAAAATGCCGACAACCCCGACCATTGCTTCAATCGTTGCCGGAGTTCAAGTCCAAGAATCTTTGAAACTTCTCAATTATGAAAACTGGCAAGGCAGAACACTCGTCAGCCACGAATTAATTTTTAACGGAACTGTTGCGGATTGTTATCGGGTTGAATTAGTCAAAAGAAAAGATTGCATAGCACATAACACCATTTCCAAAGATGAAATTGTTGAATTGAAAAAGGCTTCTGCTCAAAAAACTACTTTTGACCAACTTCTCAAACTAATTGAAAAACATCTGGGAAAAGGAGCAACGCTTGAATTAAATTTTGACATTATTCTAACCTCAGATTGTGCATATTGTGATAAAAAAACAACTATTTTAAAACCAATCGGTTTATATTTTCAGGAACATCTTGTTTGTGAAAAATGTGGAAATGAAAGATCGTTGGATGTTTTTCATACCATCAACAGAAAACAAACAAAAATCTTTGAGCAAATCAAAGATCTAAAACTCGTTCAACTAAATATCCCGGACTGCGATGTTTTACATGCTTGGAGTAGTCAAGGTGAGGGTTTATGTTTCGAGCTGACGGGAGATAAAAAATCTTGATATTTAATTCAACCGAATTTAAAGATTGATTAACAAATTTATGTATTTATTGAAATTACAAGGAGTTAAATAATTTATGAGTGAAATGGTTATTGTTGATATAAAAACCCCGGAAAATGAAATTTTGGGAGATTCACAGTTGCCAACGGATTATAATATTCAAATGGTTATTGATGAGCTAATTGATACGCTTGAACTTCCCCGTTTAAACGAAATGTCTCAACCAATCAACTACGTTTTATATTCTTCCGGTCAAGGACGTTCTTTAACTTTGGGCGACACGATTTTTTCTTCAGGAATCCGTAACGGCGATACTCTCGAACTACAAGTTTTGAATGGATCAAATCATACTCAACCGCCTTATTCCGGCGGAGATTCTACACTTCCCCCAACAGTCGAATTTCCGAACACTTCGGAAATCAATGTAGTTCTTTCGGTGATGGATTTGAATCGGCACGAAACTGTCAGTTTATCAATGAACCGACCTGTTGGTGATTTAATTAAGCAAATTATTGGAAACTACAATCTTCCATCACGAGATAATCTGAACCAACTTATTAAATATAAATTACAAAGTAAGGCATTAGGAAGATTTTTAGACGAAAGAACAACTTTGCTTGAGGCACAAATTCCGCCTCTTGACCGTTTAACTCTACACAGGGAAGAAATTGCCGGATAAACTTTTGAAAAAATTCTTATTAGGAGGAAACGAATATGTCCTTACACGGAAGACGAGCAAGACTGCTTTTAGAATATGAAAAACTTATAAATTTAGAAAAAAGAAGTGATTTCATTGAGATTAAACCGATTGATGTAATTGAAGGTATGCCACCTGAAAATTACGTTATTACTTTTAAGTGTCGTGGTATTTCGGGGCTAGAAGAAGATAAATCGCCAAAAATTGCTGAATTTCATCAGGTTTCGATGAAACTTTCGAGTAATTTTCCAAACCAAGAACCATATTTGAAATGGATAACTCCGATTTGGCATCCGAATATCGAACACAAAGAACCAAATCACGTTTGCACAAATAACGTTCAGACTTGGTATGCTGGCAAATCTTTAGACGATTTGGTTGTTAAACTTGGTGAAATGGTTCAATACCAACATTATTATGCCAAGTGGAAAGAACCATATCCGGTTGATAAAGAAGTAGCGGATTGGGTAGTAAATGTCGCCGAGCCAAACGGTTGGCTTGGACCTGAGAAACCAATTGACGAAAGGCAGATTTTACGTCCGCAAAAGACAAGACTTCGCGGAAGTGCTTTGCCACCACCGATTCCAAAACCAACCAGAACAACGGGCAGATTAAAATTAGGGGTCAAAAGAATAACCGAAGAAAGAATAGTATTGAATTCATCGGAGAATCTTAAACAATACGTAACACAAGAAACAAAAAATTCCGAACCGTCGGTTGGAGTTGATTCACAGAAACAGAACAAAGTTGAAACCTCGACTCCGGTTCGACGACAAGGAATCACATTGGGTTTAAAGACAAAAGAAGTTAAATGTATTCGTTGTTATACGACCTTCAAAGCTCCAAATACGTTGAATGAAGATGATTTAGAATTTTTTTGTGAAGAATGCCGTGAACTTCCGCATTTTTCCGCTCAAACGTCAAAATGATTATAAGATTTTAATTGATGAACAAACTAGCTCAAGAATTTGAACCGAGAAATCTCTTCCGTAACATATATTTTTGGCTTGCGGTGGGCGGTCTAATTTTACTAATTTATGTTGGTTTTATTGCATTTACTTTTTTACCAAAGACCACTTCGGAAATAACCGATGAAAAAGCAAGGGTTGAAAAAGTGGAAGAAACAAGCGATGAAAGCGATGAGGATTCAACTGATGATGATGAAACATCAACCCAGACTAAAGATAAAACCACCAGTTCAAAAGGTTCTGGAGAATTATCAAGAGCGAATTTTATAGTTGTTAAAGACGGCGGTTGGGTGAGTTCGGAAGATCAAAAAATGACGATTGTTATCAAGGCAATCAATCTTAAAGCCGAAATTGTCAATGAAATTGTCAGTTCAAATGGTATCGAAATTGTAATTGACGGCATTGAAGCCAATATTATTAACGTCGAGCCATATAAAAACAGTCAACTTTTAGCTCGTGCCGATGCAGTTCTGGCGGAGGAAAAGTTTGATAAATTCAGTAATGGCGAAACTCAAAATGTAAAGATTGATGTCAAAATGAAATATCGTGAAGCGACTGCATCACGAAGTTTTGTAAAGCATTTTACAAAAATGGACAAAACTGACGTTGAAGGAGTCAGAATAAATTGGAAAAAAAGATAAAGAATTTTTGAATTTATTAACTAAAAAGAGGAATAAAAACTATGTCAAATGTAGAGCCTATCCGTCGGAAAGGAATTAAACTTGGATCTCCACGTCAGGCAGGAGATGAAGAAATTTTTGTAGACGATTCAGGTATTATCGAGGAAAATTTTCCGACGCATCGAACTCTGCATTTAATACCCGAAGACGGCATATTTCAAACATCAGAACGAGTTGAGATAGTTGTTACTGAAGAAGTTCTTTTGTCAACTTCAAATCACGTTGCACAAGATATGACCAAAGAATCAGGCGGATTTTTACTCGGCAATCATTATGAATGCCCTAATACAAATCGTTCCTATATTGTGATTGACCAATTTATGCAGGCGGAATATACGGAAGGCACACAAGTTTCGCTGACCTTTACCACGGATTCTTGGGCTCAACTTAAAGACCGTCTTGATGGAAAATATCGCGGCAAACAACTCGTCGGTTGGTATCATTCCCATCCCGGAATGGGAATTTTCCTCTCAAATTATGATTTAGATATTCATAGAAATCGTTTCTCAAGTGAATGGGACGTAGCTTTGGTGCTTGATCCGATAAAACACGAGGGCGGTTTTTTTGGATGGGTTGAAGGAAATATAAATCCACACGAAAGGCTTGATTTTTATGAATTATTAGAAGGTGATTCGCGTGATTCTGTCGTGGCTTGGACGAATTATTCGCCCGAAGATCCGAAAACC
>JBGTHN010000586.1:0-7829 GCA_041746235.1 Pyrinomonadaceae bacterium
GGGCGAAAGCTGGGGCGATCTGGCAGGAGCTGAATACTTAAACGGCTTCAATTATACACCGACAAACGACGAAAACCCGGCGGCTATAGGTATTTATGCGACGGGCAATAAAGAGACTGCTATTCGTAATTATGCTCCTAATACAAACAAGTTGAATTACAGTAATGTCGGTTATGACATAACCGGACCGCAGGTTCACGCAGACGGCGAAATCTGGACGGGAACGAATTGGGTCGTACGACAGGCTTTGATTGACAAATATAATGCACAATATCCATCTACGGATCAGACGCGACAAAGAGAATGTGCGGCAGGCAAACGCAATCCTAGTGATTGTTCTGGTAATCGCCGTTGGATTCAATTGATGTTTGATTCATTCTTGCTGATGCCGGGAGCACCGAGTATGCTTAATGCCCGTGATTCCATGTTAGCAGCGGATGTCGCACGTTTCGGCGGGGCAAATCAAGTCGAAATGTGGCGTGCATTTGCTCAAAGAGGAATGGGCGATTTGGCTACGTCAAACGGTTCGGGAGACGGCGATCCTATTCCTGATTTTTCATCTCCGGTTGAAACCAATGAAGCAACCGTAACATTTGAGGTTCAAGCACAGGATGAAGGCAATACGGCGATCACCAACGCGAAAATTTATGTTGGTAGTTTTGAAGCACGCAGCACTACGATTGCCGATACCGATCCGTCAACTACGGTTACTTCAGATCCGCGAACAAACATCAATGACGATACGGCGATGTTTGTCCCCGGAACTTACGAGTTTGTCGTTCAAGCACCGGGATACGGAATGCAGAGATTTACACGTATATTCTCAGCTGGGCAAACTATAACCGTTAATTTCCCAATGCCGACCAATCGTGCATCAGTTAGCAAAGGAGCAACAGTTACGACAACGGCAACCGATCCTGCCGATCAAGCAGCAAAAAATAACCTGATTGACGACACGGAAAATTCAGGTGCCAGACTCGGAACAGTTGGACCTGTAACGGCTCATTCAATGACGGTAGATTTGGAGGGAACAGCTCCCCAAAATGTTACCAGCGTCAATGTCAGCATCGTCGCCGGACCGAACAATGCCGGAAGATTCACCGGAGTTCGTAAGTTTACAATTTGGAAATGTGTTGCCGGAGGTATAGTAACTTGTGCTTTACCAACCGACTTTACTTTGGCTTATACAAGTCCTGACGATGCTTTCCAAACCACGGCTCCGCGTCCGCTTCAACCGCAAATGATTATGCGTAGTTTCGATATCCCCGATACGACAGCAACACATTTACAAATGCGTGTTGCAACAACACAATGTACGGGAAATCCGGCATTTTTGGGCGAACAAGACAATGATCCATTTAACAATACAGATTGTCTGGCTTCTCCAAGCGGAGTAATTTCACGTGCGACTGATTTTCAAGTCTTTTCGAGTGAAGTTTCCTTTGGTTTAGAAGCTGATACATCGCCACGAAGCAGTTTTGGAAATGATGCAGTTTCATCAACTGATGTTACGCAAATTCGCAGATTTGCAGTTGGACTTGATGCTTATAGTCCCGACTTCAATGAATTCCAAAGAGCAGATACCGCACCGTATTCTTCGTTTGGTAATGGAGTTGTTTCATCAACTGACGTTACTCAAGCAAGACGCTATGCAGTTACATTAGATCCTTTGGCGAATGCTGCCGGACCGACAAGTCCGATCGGTTCATTCTTTGAAGATAAAGCACAAACCACAAATGATCTTGCATCACCGAGAGCAGTTCGTGTGGTTGATGTTAAGGCTCAAGCCGGAAGATACGTTGACGTTACGCTTGAAGCTGATGCATTAGGTGATGAATCGGTTTATGGTTTTACTTTGAAATATAATCAGAAAGCTTTGAGCAATCCGAGAGTTTCAATGGGACAAGACGCAAGAAACGGTAATGTCCTTGTAAACACAAACCAAGACGGACGAATCGCATTCTCAGTTGACTTCAATGGCGAAACAATCATGGGCGGAAATAATCGCCGATTTGTAACAATTCGCTTCGATGTCAACGAAGAAGCCGCCGGATTTGAAACAACTTTAGAATTTTCAAACGAAATAGCATTTAAGGAAGTTTCGGATAAGGAAGCAAATGCCTTGCCGATCAGATTTGAAGATGGCAAAGTGTTTATTTATGGTTCGGAAGAATCTAAATCAATTAAAAGTCAAAAAAGACGATAAATAACTTAAACAACTTGAAAGTCCACAGGAATTTATTTTCCTGTGGACTTTTTTTATTTATTGTAAAGTCTTCACAATTCATTTTTTTGAGATATTTTCAAAATTTATATAAATTTCTGGAACAACTTAATATAACTGTGCGTATAACAGACTGGAGGTAATTATTAAGATATGCGTGAACCCTATATTGCAGGACTTTTGAGTTTATTGATTCCCGGTGTGGGACAAATTTATAATGGCAGAATTGTCATTGGTATCGTTTGGTTGATCTTGACGGGCGTTTCTTGGATTGGTTCAGCCGGTTTGCTTGGTTGGGTAGTTCATCTGATCGCCGCTTGGTGTGCTTACAGTTTTGCGAAAGAAAATCCTGTGAGGTAAAGAGTTTCTCCTCTTTTACAATCCTCCTTTATGCCCGATGTTAGATGTCATCGGGCTTTTTTCGTTTTTCAAATCTGACTTTTTAACGTAAGATGTAGAATAATAATTTAGAGGTTAGATGTTCGATGCTGGTTACTTGTCTAATATCACTATCTAGCCTCTTTTTGCATTCATTATGGTAAAAGACGGTATTCCTTTTGTATTTATTCCAATTTTAATCGCCTTAATATTCGCATATTTTTATATCTGGATCGGTGTTGTTGCTTTTGTTCTGCTTGCAGGTTTTATGGCGTTTTTCTTTCGTGATCCACATCGTGAAACTCCCATCGAGGCTGATATTATTGTTTCTGCCGCTGACGGAAAGGTTACACGAATTGAAGATCGTGAAAATGGAAAGTTTGTCAGCGTATTTTTGTCGCCCTTGGACGTTCATATAAATCGTTCACCGATTGCCGGGAAAGTTACCGATGTTAAACTTTTCAAAGGCAAAAAAGCACCGGCGACGAGTAACGAAGCGAGTCAGACAAATGAAAGAAATGCACTGACGATCGAAGGCGAAAAAATGACAGTTGTTTGCACACAAATCGTTGGAATTGTGGCACGGCGAATTGTTTGCTGGAGCAATATTGGCGATAGTTTAGAACGCGGTGAAAAATTCGGACTAATAAAATTCGGCTCACGCACAGATTTGTTAATGCCGAATAATGTTAAGATATATGTCAAAGTCGGCGACCGTGTTAAAGGCGGCGAGACAATTATCGGCAAATTGATTGATTAAAGACTCTTTCTGAAAAAATGGAAAACGAAGAAAACATAACAGTTCATAAAGGTATAAAAAAAGGTCTTTATTTAATTCCAACTGCATTTACTGCGGCAAATATCGCCATGGGGTTTTTAGCCATTTTGTCTTCTGTTCGCGGTTTTCAAATTGCGGTGGCAAGTCCCGAACAAGCGGCAATTTATTTTGATTATGCGGCTAAAGCGATCGGTTTGGCTATTTTGTTTGATACGCTTGACGGACGACTTGCACGGATGACGAAAACCGCAACAGAATTGGGCGTTCAACTTGATTCGTTAGCCGATGTTTTAACATTTGGAATCGCTCCCGTTGTCCTGCTTTACAGTTGGGCGATCGGCGTAACATTTCCCGAATCAACAGCTTTGCATAATCTTGGAGTTTTTTGTTTGTTCATTTATTTGATGTGCGGAACTTTGAGATTGGCAAGATTTAATATCCAAGCTACACGACCGAGGGTTTTAAAAGAAGGCACCGCAAAAATTGATAAGAAAAATTTCGTCGGTTTGCCGATACCTCCAGCCGCCGGATTATTTGCCGCAATCATCCATTTTGCTCCGCAACCATTGATTTATTACGGTTTAGATCTTGCGAGAATTTATTCATTTCTTATTTTAATTATCGCCAGCGGAATGGGTTTTCTAATGGTCAGTACAATTCGTTATACAAGTTTTAAGAATGTCGGTACGGGCAGGAAGAATCTTTATTTGATCTTAATCCTTGGTATTGCCGGAATGTTAATCTGGCTTTATTCGCACTATGTTCTACTAATTGTTGTAACCATATACGTAACGCACGGCATTATTTGGTATTTGGTGAATTTGATTACTCCCAAAAGACGTGCAGACGAGATACAAGAAGAAAATTAGGAATCAACATTAAGATACTCATCATTTGTTTCAACCAATTCTCTTCTATCTTCAATCGAAGTTACAGTCGCTTTTCCAGATTTCTTTTTCTTACGTTGTCTAATAAAGATTTCCTGATCATCAGAATTTGAACGCCCGCTGACGATTAGAAGTGAAAGCAATGTAAGAAACATCAGACTTATTGCCGTAATGTGCAAAACAAAATCAAAAATGCTGTGAACAAGAATTGCAAAACATCCCGCAAATGCTCCAACAGCAACACCACGACGATAAAGATTTAGAGTTTTGATATTTTTTAAAGCTGTGCGGAAAAAGAAAACCAGAAATGACAAACCTATAATTAAACCGACGATTCCGGCAGTTGCCAAAACTTCCAAATAGTCATTATGTGCTTGTTCAACTCTGCCCATTCCGTTCATGGTATCGTGCGGCGTGTAAGCCATACCGAACGCTCCCATCCCGGCACCAAACGGCAGATTTGATTTGATCACATCAAGTGTTACTGCCCAGATATGTGTGCGATCTGAGGTAATATTATCGGAAGAAGCAGATTCAGCGATTCGGGTTAATGAAGATTCTCCGCCGATCAGAATCGCTCCGAAAATAATCAAGCCTATTAAAACCAATGCAAGAACTCCTTTTAATATCAAATGTCCTTTACTTCGGTTTCTTGTTGTAATAATGACCAGCAAAACACCTTCGGCTAAGAGTGCGACAAAACCGCCGCGTGAACCGCTTAAAAGCAGAGCAACGCCCATTATAACTATGGCGGTTATAAAGAGTAACCGTTTGTCTTTTTCAATCGCACCAACAAAAAGTAATCCCGCCGGAATAGCAATAGACATTTCCATAAAGGCAGCGAAATCATGACGATTCACAAATGAACCGAACGGCACACCATTTGAAACATCATAAATTCCGAAGATTTTATTCGGACTTAAGAATGATTGTAAGATTGCGAAAAATGCAAATAAAAACCCAAATCCCGTAATTAAAAAAACGACCTTTTTTAAACGCTTATAACTATCTATATAGGCAGAAAACGCCGCAAAAAATATAAACAATGCAAAAAAATGAAATGTTGCTACTTTTGTTAAATATGGCTCAACCGAAATTGTTCTTGGAATACCCGTTATCCCACTAGTTTCCGCCAAACTTCCAAATGGGATAACTTGCACGACACCATAAATTATTGTTGCCAAAAGCGGAATTTGTATAAGGTTTTTATTGAACTTAAATGCACCACTTAAAAAAGCATCAACCGCCCAAAATATCATTATCAAAACGATAAAAACATAAAACAGAGCGATAATCGGCTGGTGAACCGTTCCGTAAATAAGAGTTGTCCAGACAATAAGTGCCAAAAGCAAGAAGAAAATTATTTTACTCGCAAAAGTATTTTTTATATTTTTAAATTCGAGTGGTTCAATGTTCATAGGTTCAAAAATACTGTTTTTTTTATTCGCCTGATAATTTTTCTATTTTAAATTCGTCATACCAAAAAGTTCCGAAGATCGGGCATTTTTCGCCGCAATATCCTCTTGAAGTTCGCAAGCCGATACCTTCAGTTTCTTTGGGTGTGGTAAAGTTCACACTTATCTGTTTCCAATCATTAGTTCCACCCGGAAACTCTTGGGATGTGGCAAGTATTTGGTTATCATTTGCAGATAATATTTCGAGTTTAGGAAGTCCGCCACTATTCAATTCCTGAGTCTTAACCCAAAAACTGATCTCATATTTAGACATTGGTTTTAATGCGATCGTTTGATAGATATTGTTTATTTCCAACTTATCAAATCCATTGAAGGAAACTTGTAAACTCCTTTTCCCTTCTTTTTTCTTTGTATTGCTAAGTTGAAAACGCATTTTTTCCGTTGGAGTAATTTTCCACCCAAAATAAGTTGATTCAGGATTGCCTAAATTTTCTTCAAATCCACCGTTATGGATACTTTCAGCTTTTACTCCTTTTTCAATTCCCAATTGATTGACAAATTCTACTGCGGTTAACATATATCTTTTTTCATAAAAAGCTTGAGTTATTTCACGGGCAATATGTGTATTTGATTGTTTCTGTTGTGGAGTTAAAGTATTCCACAACTCCAAACTTTTATTCGGTAAGTCTTTAATGGCATAAAATTTGGCAAGTCCGGCACGAACATCCGGTGAATTCCCGGCGATCGAATCTACCTTTCCTGTGTCTTTATCGTAATAATCCCAAGCGATCGAAAAAACCTGTTCACGATAAATAGCATTATTTTGGGCGGCAGTTTTTAATTCTTTGAACGCTTCCTCCACTCTGTCCTGTCGCAGATAAAAGTTTCCGAGTTGCCAATGCGGAAAAGTATATGTCGGAGCAATTTCAACGGCTCTTACAAATGCTTTCTCGGCTTCTTTTGATTTATTGGCTTGTTCATAAGCTCTGCCCAGTTGAATCCACCAACGATAATCATTTGGTGAAAGTCTTATAACTTTTTCAAACCCTTCCGTATATTCAGGATTTGACTCTTTTTTGATGCTGGCTAGAAGCCAGTTTGTCATAGGATCATTTGGTGCGAAACTTTTTGCTAATTCGGCAGTTCTGTTTGCATTTGGTTCATTCGGATTGGTTATGTCCGCCAACAAATTTCCCAATTGCCAGCGAACAGCAAACCAACCGAAAATTAACGAAATCAATAAAAATACGATCAAACCAATTCGCACGGGTAAATTGCGTGTATCAAGTATGTAAATTTGTTCTTTGTCTTCAATCATTTTTTATAATCTGTTTGTTTCTATAATTTATCGCAAATTCTCCAATTTTGCATTTCACTTTTTGAGTCTTTTGAATTTTACGATAAAATTTTTGGTAAATGAAAACTGACAAAGCAAAACACACAGGCGAAATAATCAAACGACTTAAAAAAGAATATCCCGATGCACATTGTGCCTTGAATCACACAAACGCTTTTGAATTATTGATCGCAACAATTCTTTCCGCCCAATGCACCGATGTCCGTGTCAATATCGTTACGGCAGACCTTTTTCGCAAATATCGAAATCCCGAAGATTATATTGCTGTTGACCAAACAGAACTTGAACAAGACATACGCTCAACCGGATTTTACCGCAACAAAGCAAAAAACATTCAAGCCGCCTGCCAAAAAATAATTGATAATTTCGGAGGCGAAATTCCAAAAGATATGGAGAAACTTTTAACCCTCAACGGTGTCGCCAGAAAAACCGCCAATGTAGTTTTGGGAAATGCCTTTGGAATCGCATCCGGTGTTGTTGTTGACACTCACGTTCGAAGACTCTCCAATCGCTTGGGTTTAACAAAACAGCAAGACCCCGTAAAAATTGAAAATGAATTAAATAAATTAGTCCCGAAAAAAGATTGGGTAATGTTCCCACATTGGATAATCTGGCACGGACGTGCGATCTGCAAAGCTCGCAAACCTTTGTGTAATGAATGTGTTTTAGAAGATATTTGTCCGAAGATTGGTGTTTAAATTCTCTATCAAACTCAGTTTTTCTATCTAACCGAAAAACTGACCTTGTAAGACGCATTTCCACGAGTCCCGCCAACAACAATTTTGTATTT
>JBGTHN010000587.1:0-5206 GCA_041746235.1 Pyrinomonadaceae bacterium
TGTATCGTCCATTCCGTTTTCTCGCAGAAGATTCACAATTCTTGGACAAAGTGTATTATGAGCACCCGAAAGAATCGAAATTCCAACCGCATCTACGTCTTCTTGCAACGCCGCCGCCGCAATCATTTCGGGCGTTTGACGCAAACCTGTATAAATAACTTCCATTCCCGCATCACGTAATGCACGGGCGATCACTTTTGCACCTCGGTCATGTCCATCAAGTCCGGGTTTTGCAACTAACACACGAATTTTTCTATCGCTCATAAGTTATTCATTATATTAGCGAACGAACTGTCCAAGCAAGCCGTCACGTTTAATAAGTGGTTTTAATTCCGCCCAAGTAAAAAAATATCTACCATCGGGTTCAAGTGCTTTTGCAGCGTGTGGAAAGCCATAATCAAATATAAATATTACTCCATTTTCGTCTATCGAAAATTCTTCGAGTTTATTTATTTTGTTATTGCTGTTGCTTAGATAGCTTTTTATATCTTCACCTTGTTTTTTTGCTTCTGCCTTAGCTTTAGTTATTTCTGCTCTTTGAGCCGCATCAATTTTTACTAACAATTGACCAATGTCTGTAAAAAGATCGGCAACAGCAACCCGTTTTCCTGTATTTAGATCAATTACCAAAGTTTTTACACTGGTTGATGGATAAGCTCCCGAACCTTCCATAATTAACTCGATATCAAATATCGAATTATTATTGTAATTAACACTATATTCCAAAGATTCCAGCCAATAATATTCACCCAGATTTTCATCTAGGTTCGTATCAAAGTTTTTCCAATAATCTATAGTGTTTTCTATATTATTCTTGATCTTTATATCGCTAATTCCCGAAATTAGAGGATAATTTACTTCAAAAGTTTTTTTGTGGTCGGGAACATCTTCTCCGGTTCTTTGGTATGTAACTTTTTTGGATGTTAAAGTTACAGATTTATTTTGAGCAAAAGCAATGCTCGAAAATATGATAATCAAAACGCTAATAAGAAATAATTTTGTTTTCATATTATTTGAAAAACTCCAGTCTAAAGTCAGTTTATTTAAAAATCTTGTTGTAAGAAAAATACCACAAAATTAATAAATTTAAATATTTGTAAGAAATATTTTTGAATTTATTAATTTTGTGGTTAATTAAAAAACTTATTGTTCGTTTAACTTTACTTTCTAACAAAAACTCCAAGCGGTCCATATTCTGCGACATGAGGTTTTAATTCTGCCCATGTAAAAAAGTATCTTCCGTCGGGTTCTAATGCTTGAACGGCGTGGACAAAATCATAATTATATAAAAATGTAACGCCTTTATCGCTCACAAAGAATTCATTTATTTCATAAACCGAATTATACTCCTTTCCCTCTTTGATGAGACGAGTCAAATCCTCTGTAAAATCTTCTTCTTTGGTTTTAGCTTGACTGATTGCCAATTTGATCTCTTTTTCCTGTGCTTGAGCAATTTTATTATAAAGATCGGTTCGGAAAATAAAAGCATCTTGGAGTTTGATCCGCTCGCCTGTTTCTAAATTAACAACGAGCGTTTTTGAATGACTATCAGGATAAGCCGCAGAACCGGACATTGTCAGTTCAATCGCCAAAATCCCTTTGTTGTTATATTTTACTTCATAAGTTGCTTCATACAACCAGTCGTTTTCGGTTTCTTCAGCCAGATTAGTTTCAAAGTTAGTCCAATAACTGATAGTTTTTTCGATCTCGGCGACCGCACCATTGCCAGATAATTTGGGATAAGTTACTTCAAAGGTTTTCTTGTGTTCAGAAACATCTTCGCCGGTTCTTGTATATTTGACTTTGTTTGGTGTGATTTTTATTTGAGCAAACGAATTGATCGAAAATGCACATAAAAATGCGAATATGAATAGAAATTTAATTTTCATTTGTTTTATTTTGTAACTGTTCGGTCTAATTTTAAGATCGGATTTTCTTCAAAATCCATATTTGGCGACGCAAATACACAACGTAATTTGCCCAACAATGATTTCTTAACCTTCATCTTATCATACATTTCAAACCAAGCATGAGAGTTTGCCCAAAGCGGATTATAACTTGTCAACGGAGTTATTATTCCATATTTGACTTCTTCTTTTTCTTCAACAAAAGTGCCGAATAATCTGTCCCAGATGATGAAAATTCCCGCATAATTTTTGTCGAGATATTGTTCATTAACGCCGTGATGAACGCGATGATGCGAAGGTGTGTTGAGAATATATTCAAGCCAACCCATTTTGCCGATAAATTTGGTGTGAATCCAAAATTGATAAATTAAATTTAATCCGTGCATTAAAACAAACGCCCAAAAGGGAAATCCAAGAAATGCCAGCGGAACATAAAATATCCAATGGGCAATTCCACTAAACCAACTCTGCCGCACGGCAACACTCAAATTATATTGATTCGATGAATGATGAACGACGTGAAAATTCCAAAAGAAACGAGATTCGTGGCTGACGCGATGAAACCAATAATAAGCAAAATCATCAACAAACAACAATAAAACCCAAGCCCACCAAACATTCATCGGAATCTGAATCGGCGTTATCGAACTCGCCCATAAATAAACCTGAGTTGTAACCACAGCAAACAAAGCACCAAAAGCTACACTCACAAAACCAATAAAAATATTATTCCAGGTATCTTTGCGGTCAAACAGTTCTCGATTCTCACGAATAATCAGATATGCTTCAATCGCAATCAACAAAGCAAAAATCGGAATAGCAATAGTTTGTGGCTTCAACATAGGTTAATTTTAGTTGAAAATGAGTTTAATGGAAAGTAATTTGTGATAGAAAAGTTTGCTGTCACAAAATTAATATAAAGTTTATCGCTATTCTAATTCTATTTCGAATAAACTATGCGAGATTCCTTGATAATGTTTTGGCAGTTTTGCTAGTTTCATTAGATTAAAAACACACACCAACTAAGATTTGGTTAACTTGCTTCTTGTTGCGGTTTAGCCTGTTCTTGTTTTAGATATGCTCCAACCTCAACTTCCGGGTAAATATCGCTGTATTTTAGAACTTGAGTTGCTCCGACTCTTCTGTTGATCTGCTCACGACTTAGATCGTCAGCAGCAACAACGCCGGATGCTGCCATTAATTCGATAAAACTTTCGATAGTTGCTTTGTGATAATTCACAACCCTTTGAGCTTTGTCCGATACAACCAAACCTTTCATCAATCCTTCATCCTGAGTTGCAACTCCCGTTGGACAAGTATTTGTATGACATTGCAAAGCCTGTATGCAACCCGTTGCCAACATCATCGCTCTTGCACTATTGACCATATCCGCACCGATCGCGATTAATCTT
The DNA here is from genome assembly GCA_041746235.1 of Pyrinomonadaceae bacterium. Lineage (GTDB taxonomy): Bacteria > Acidobacteriota > Blastocatellia > Pyrinomonadales > Pyrinomonadaceae > Aridibacter. Next base: position 3,320 of record JBGTHN010000587.1, read on the forward strand.
GCAATATGAAATCCGTTAAAAACTTTTCCCGAAGCGATCACCTTGATGTCTTTTTTCAAGTCGAATCCGTTCAAAGTATCAATTGCAAATGAAAGCCCGTCACGCAAAGGCATTCCGATAGAATCGGCAAATTCGATCGGTGCCGCTCCCGTTCCGCCTTCGCCGCCGTCAATGGCGATAAAATCAGGCTTTATTCCGGTAGAGATCATCGCTTTGCAGATGTCCGTAAATTCTGATTTTTTTCCGATGCAGACCTTAAAACCGACGGGTTTTCCGCCCGACAGATCTCGTAGTTTTTTGACAAAATACATTAACCCTTCCGCATCAATAAAAGCTGTGTGAGCAGGAGGTGAATTTACAGTTGTAAAAGGTTTGACGTGCCGGATGGCGGCAATCTCTTCCGTGTTTTTAGCGGCTGGCAAAATTCCACCGTGTCCCGGTTTTGCACCTTGCGAGAGTTTTATCTCGATCATCTTCACATTTTCCCGCGTGGCATTTTTCTGATAGCGTTCTGCATCGAATTCTCCGTTTTCCGTTCGACAACCGAAATAACCTGTCCCGATCTGCCAGATCAAATCGCCGCCGGGTTGAAGGTGATACGGACTGATTCCGCCTTCTCCCGTATTTTGTGCAAAATTTCCAAGCATCGCCCCGGCATTCATTGCCAATACGGCATTTTTGCTCAAAGATCCGAAACTCATCGCCGAGATATTCAAACGGCTTGCCGAATATGGCTGTAAGCAATCTTTTCCGCCAACCAGAACTCTCAATTCGTTTTCCAGATCAGCGTGATTGATCGCATAAACCGAATGATCTATCCATTCATAACCCGCCCGATAAACATCCCACTGAGTTCCAAAAGGACTCGTCGAAGTTTCCTGCTTCGCCCTCTGATAAATTACCGAACGATACAAACGGTTGATCGGTTTTCCTTCCGTATCAGTCTCAACAAAATACTGCATTATCTCAGGTCGAACCTTCTCCAACATATAACGAAAATTCCCGATCACAGGAAAGTTCCGCCGAATGGTCTGCCTCTTCTGAGTAATGTCCCGCACGCCGATTACAATTATCGGTGCGACCACGATAAAGAACAGCAAAAAATACGGACTTATCAAACTAAGTAATAAAATTGCAAATACCGCCACAATGGACGATACGATAAAAATTTGTCTTACGCTCATTTTTTATATTATTTAAAGTTTATTTATTGAAAAAATGGGAACAATTTTATTTAACCATTCCTTTTTCAAATTCATCTATAAAAGTATTTATATGTTTATGATTGGGAGCGAACAGATTAGTTTTCTTGCTTGGATCAGAAATGCTGCTGAGCATAATATTTTTTCCATGAAAAATAACTGTTATTTGTTCACCCCATAGAAAAAGATTAAAGGCTTTAAAAATAATAGTATTGTTTCTATCAAAAACTTTTTCCCAATTAAGTTTTTCTCCAACTGAGTTAACTATTTTTCGCTTTTCATTAGAAGTTAAATCAGTTTCAAATGAAAAAAATTGCAAAACATTCTTTTGCATACGATATACCAAATAACTAAAAAGTAGAAAGCATAATGAACTCAAAAGAAGACCAAATCCAATTGAGTTTATATCAAAAGCAAACCCATTCATCAGAATTTCAATTACTCCCGTTCCAAAGAAAACAATTGAGATAATTAGGAGATACTTTACCGGAGTAAAATGTGATCTTTGTTCATACTCTGTTAACTGTAATTCGCCTGTTTCGATACATTTAGCTACGAAATCATTATTTATATGAGATAAATCATTCATAATAGTAATCTTAGTATTAAATAAAGTAGGTTCATCTTTAAAGCTGTGCAAATTTCTTGAAGGCTTAATTATTGTCAATCAATAATGTTTTATAAT
>JBGTHN010000588.1:0-3306 GCA_041746235.1 Pyrinomonadaceae bacterium
GCAAACAACCAAGCAACAAACCGTTTCTATAATTTTTCAAAATTCTTTTTTGCATAATAAACTCCTAAAAGTTATTCGGAATGAACTAGCCTAAAACCGAGTCGGTTATCTCTTACACTTGCCGGAACATCAAGCCTAAAAGTTGATGTTTCTGCTTTTTTCCCTAAGTTCGGATCACGAAATGCAGAACCGCCGCGGATGATGATCAGTTTATCTTCCGATTTATTAACTATCTGTATTTTACTTCCGGGATAGGCACTGGCTTCGGTGCTTGTCCATTCATAAACATTTCCGATTAAATCCAAAATTCCCCACTTAATACTCGCTCCACAAGGCTTAGAACCGACAGTTTCCAAAGTTGCCGAAGAGCTTCCAACTACAGCACATTCTTCCTTAAATTCATCGCCCCACGGATAGAGAGTGTTTTCGCTACCGTTGCGGGCAACATATTCCCACTCTTCTTCAGTCGGCAAACGATAATTTTTATTGTATTTTTCTGAACGCCATTCTATAAACTTTTTAACATCCTCCAAATTCACGGTTCGAACCGGATACTTTTCTCTGCCGCTAACAGGTTTTTTCTCTTCCCCGACCCAATCCAAAGGAGTTTGTTCATACCCCGTATCTTTTATGAATTGATAATATTCCTCATTTGTAATTTCGGTTTTATCCATCCAGAAATCTGCAACTGATACTTTATGCTCAGGTTTTTCTAAATCTGTTCCGTCATCACGTCCCATTACAAATTCACCGCCGGTAATTTTAACCATTTCGGGTGTTGGCAATGGAGATGTCTTATCATTGTTACCATTACTATTTGAAGTGGACGTTGGCTCAACTGTCGTATTTGTATTAGTCCCTCCAATCAAACCCGACATATAGATACCAACGCCCCCAATAAAAGTTAGTAATAATAAGCCGGAAATTCCAATTACTGCTAAAATAATCGGCGAAAAAAATGATTTTTTCTGCTCGTTCTGACCGGAGATACTCTGTTGTCCCGTTTGATTTCCGGTTTGTTGTTGCTGTTGCTGTCCGGTTTGGTATAAATCACTTTGAGCATTTTGAGTTGACGACAAACCGGGTTGAAATTGTTGAGAATCATCAATTATGTTTGCCGTTGTTGCCCCCAAAGGCATTGGTATTTGCGGTGCAGAATCATCCGATTTGTCTAATTTCGCAACTATCTGCTGGGGTTTTCCGTCACAAAAAATACTATCTTGCCAATCTCTAAATCCATCGTGGCTTATTTTTATATGATGATTGCCGCTTTGCACACCTTCCAAGATCAACCAACCGTCATTTTTACTTTCTCCAACCGCAACATTATTCAAATAAACACTTGCTTTCGGCGGATTTGTTAAAATTCTCAAAGGTGCGGCAGGCATTGCCGGAATTGTTTTTTCTCCAAGATTATTTGTAGAAGGAAAAATCGCAAGTCTTAATTCCTCAACTAACATTTCTACTGATTTAGTTCTATTTTCGGATTCTTTTTCTAAGGTATGCCGAACTGCTCTTTCAACAGACGGACTCAATTGAACACCTAATTCCGCAAAAGTCGGTGGCGAATCGGTCAGATGTTTTTTCATAATCGCAGGAATTGAACTACCTTTGAATGGAACATCTCCGGCAAGCATCTGAAAAAGCATCACACCAATTGAATAAATATCTGATTGCGGACCTAAATCTTCATCAGACCATTGTTCGGGAGCCATATAATATGGCGAACCCATTAAACCTGTTGTTTGTGCCTGAATAAATGAACCCAGTAATTCACCGGATTTAATTTTTGCCAAACCAAAATCAAGAATTTTTACCGCTTCCGCAATAGTTTTTTTGCCTTTTAATAGCATTATATTAAGCGGTTTCATATCACGATGAACAATTCCCTGATGATGTGCGGCACTGATTCCCGCACATATCGCCGAAATCAATTCAAACGCCTGTTCCGGTGAAAGTCGTTTTTCTCGTGCAAGTAAATCGTGTAAAGATTCGCCTTCAACAAACTCCATTACAAGAAAAGGCATTGTTCCCTGAGCAACGCCATAATCCGTAACGGCAACAACATTCGGATGCCTAATCGCTGCCGAAGCAAGTGCTTCCTGACGAAATCTGGTGACAAGTTCGGGATCATTTCCGACCAGATCGGGAAGTATAATTTTGATGGCGTGTTGAGTTTTTAAATATGCGTGACGAGCCTTGTAAACAACGCCCATTCCGCCTTGTCCGACGCGGGTTTCAAGGTGATATTTCCCTTCCAAAACGGGTTCGCCGCTAATCGTGTGCATTGTTGGCATTCCGTCTGTTGGACAGGTTTGGACATCGTCGGCATAGCAATTTTTACAATGTTGGCACTCTCTCATTAAGTTTTGGACTTAGTTTAGAATCGTTTTCGCGGATTTTTACTGCAAAATTATGATTAAAGTTTTCGAGCGTTGGTTGTTTATTTTACCACTTCTCAATACTAAATGCTTTATCGGTTGCAATCAAGGTTTAAATTCTAGCATAGATTGAACTTTATTCACTTTTCGTTTAATAAATTCTAAATAAGCTAAAATCCCCAGCGTCCAAGGACAAAAGATATTATAAACAATGCGAGAAAAAGAAATGACCAGGTTGTGATAATAATTTTTAATAACCAATTACGAGAAAGAAGTCCGAACAAAATAAAAATCGGAAACATTGTTATTGTATAACGTGGAATACTTAAAAGCCACGAAGTGCTGACAAACAAGAGCCAATTTAAAACCATCCAAACCCGATAAGAATTTCGTAAATATCGCCAGCTTAGGATAATCGAAACGAAACCGATTCCGACAAATAATAATTCTTGAAATGCAACAAACCACGCCGCTGCTTCTTTTTGTCCATAAACAAGTTTGATCTGTTTCCAAATTCCGATCCACGGAAAGTCCAAAGATTTACTCCAATTTTCCTTTTGAACTCTTAAAAATGTTAGAGCGTCGCCTGTTATAAAATAATTTACCCCCAAATAAATAAACAATCCAAAGGGAATGATCGCCAACCATAACCAACGCTTATCAAAACGCTTCGTTTCACGCCAATTTTCCCAAACTTCAAATGACAAAGCAAAACATAAGATCAAACCGTTAATTCGTGTCGTACAAGCCAAAAAACCCAAAATTCCCGCAACTAACCAATATCGTTTTCTGGCAAATAAGAAACTGCCGACAACTAATGCCAGAAATAAACTTTCGGTATATGGAATGTGCAGAAAATAACTCGTCGGAAAAATAAACAAAAACCAAACCGAAGAAATCGCCACTTCTTCATCAAAATCAAGTT
>JBGTHN010000589.1:0-3726 GCA_041746235.1 Pyrinomonadaceae bacterium
TAAGTTTGAGCCTTGACGTTTTTACCAACGTGAATGTATTGGTAAACGAGGGTATTCAAATCGTAGTTTCCGACATCAAGTTTACGGCAACCGCCGCCAAAAACTCTATTTTGGCATATTGTCACCTGGTTATCATTTGGAAGCGTTGGGTTCTTGTAGAGTTGGGGATCTAAAGAGAATATCTTGAAAGAGTTGATCGAGTTATAGCCAAAGCCTTCACCTGTAAGATCAATCACGGTATCTGTGAATTCCTTACAGGTTCCTTTAAGATTCTCATCCGTACAAATGGTCACAACGACACCTGAACCGACCATCATCGAATTAAAAGTTGGCTTTTGTTTGCGGCGTGTTCCGTCATTCCAAAACTCCTGTTTATTTGGGGCACTATAGGGAATGGAATAGGAATAACTTTCCGGATTACGTCCCGTATAATCGATCGTTTTGCAGGAGCCGCCAAAGTTCGGCTCGGTGAAGATCGTGACTTGTTCATCTGCCGCCTCTACCCCCGGATTCAGCTTGTCGTCCCAGGTGCAGGGCTTTGGAACACTTACGACTGGAGCGGGTTTCTTAGATAGCTTTATTGAACGCCAATTACCTCGCTTTTCCTGGGGATCGAAAACAGGTATTTCAGACTTATCTTCATAGAGGCTTTGTCCACGAAACCTGTAAAGTTTGTAGAGCGAAACGGTAATACCGGATCCGATCTTTAAAGACCTGACCGTTGTTTTATGTTGCTCAATCTCCCGGTTGTAACCGACGTAACTCGTACATTCTCCCTGAAAATTTTCCTCGGTATAAAGTAAAACCTCATTCGGTGCAGGAGTTTCCGGACAATTCATTGACCCATAAGCCAAATCGGGCAGGACAATCATTGCTACGAAGAACATTATCGAACATATAATTTTTTTCACTTTGTTTTCTCCTTCATTTTAACTGTTAAACGTGAGGGAATTTTCACTTTTTTTTACTGGGAATTATTGCGTGAATCTACCCAAATAGCTGAAATATAAGAACCCGGATTATATTTTGTTGTTTTACGGCATTCCGGCGGAAGGTTTTTCCCGCAGTTTGGTACGTCGCCGTAAATGCCGACGGTGTCATTTACACTTGCTTTGAAGGCGAAACCCAGATATGTGGGGGCATTGGGAAATTCGCCTACTTCCCACACATGAGAGATAGCAGTTTGCGTGAGAAGAACATTGCCATATTTCTTTTCAGCGTCGGCTATGGTCATTCCAATATGAACACCTTCGGCAGTTTTATACCTTGGATCATATATGTTTATTATAATAATTCTTTGATTCTTATCAAACGGTGGAAGTTTAGGCTCAAGTCTTTTACCATTTGGATCCATATAGATGGGGGCACCTTTTGAATCTTTTTCAAACTCTGGATATCCCCAGTATCCGATTTCTAATTGTAATTTCTCCCCTTCAAAAACTCCGATGGACATACCTTCTCCTTCTCCCTCCGGAACGGGTCGAAACTCCATACCATTTAATACTTTTTCGGCTTCTCCGATGGTCATTCCGATCTTGATTTTGCCGACGGAATCTTTTGTTACCAAATATTCATCCTGAACTTTATCGGTTTGAGCAAAAACAATAACGCTTGAAAAAACTATAATTAGTATGTTTGCTGCAAGTGTGAATTTTGGTTTGATTATCATCATTATTCTCCTCTTTTTTTTGCCTTAAGATTTCTTACTTAATACTGATTGTTAAACTAACATTTAGATTTTTCTCTGCTGAAATTTCCAAATAATAATCACCATTTGCTTTTAATTTGACAGGGAATTCTACGCCTTCATTTATGGCTTCAGAACTGTCATAAAAACTGACCTTACCTCTAAAATCAACGAGTTTTACGTCCGCATCGGCAGAATTTGTTGAAACATTCAATATCTGTCCTTCAGCGGCACCTAATTTGAACCATTTGATCGGTTCGTTCTCAGTTAATCTAACGGTAAATGTTTTACTACTTTTTCCTTTGGCAAAAGAAACAGTCTCAGCTGACTTTATATTCCACGTTCGCCATTTTCCATTGATAAGTTTTTTGGTTATTACTTCGGGAGTTGTAACGCCATTTGCCATTTCTATCATTCCTTCAACTGTATGGTCATAAACTTTGAAAGGTTTGTTATTTACTATCGTGTAGCCTTCCGTTGTGTGAGAACAGCAACCAGATTTGGTGTGGTTGTAGATCATTTTTCGGCTTGCTTTGACCTCGAACATTCCTTGATATTGTCCGAGTTCGGTAAACGAAGGACTTAAAACAAATTTATTATCTGCTTTTGAAAATAAATAAACTTGATAAGATGGAAATCCGTAACCGCCGTTCATTCCGTCTCTTAAAGCTAAGTCGGTCATTCCGTCAAAATTATAATCGCCAAAAAACACGTCATATTGGTCTTTGTATGAAACGGAATTATCATCTGTTCCAAAGCCTAATTCAGGACATGGCATTAAACCTTCAAACTCAAAATTTTGTGCGGGCATATTAAATCCGCCATTTTCCATCGGCACTTTCCAAGACACCACGTAGGTTGTTAAGCTCACTTCATCATCAACGCATTTCATTGGTCCGTAGATATATACTTTGTAATCATTTGGCGAATCAGTTATTGAAACTACTTTTTGAACCGGTTGCGGTGCAGAAATGGACATTGTAGAAATATAGGCACCGTGATTATATTTTTTTGTCCGTTGACCGTATTCTTGCGGTTCTGCACCGACGTAGTTTCCCGCTTCGCCGTATTTGCCGTCTTTCCCAAGCAAAAGAAATCCAAAGCCTTTAGCATCTGAAAAATAAGCGATTTCTCCAGTGTGTTGATCAAAAAAGATTTCTTTAAGTTTTCCGAAGTGCTTTTCGACTTCTTCGACCTTTGTTCCAATTCCCACATTTTCCGCAGTTTTGAAACGCGAATCAAGCATTTCAATGGATTGGATTACTTGATTTTCATCAATCGGCGGTAAATTGCCATCTTCATCACGTTCACCGTATTGACCAATATCCATAAGATGTTTTTTGCCTTCAAAAACACCAACAAATGATACGCCTTCGCTACCGCCGCCTTCACCTATAGAATATCCGCTAGGTAAAACTTTTCTCGCTTCGCCAATTGTCATTCCGAGTTTGATATTTCCGACCGATGTTGACGTAACCAAATTGTTCGGATTGCCTTCAACGGATAGATCAATTTCTGATGAAATCATCATCTCGGAAATATATGAATCCTTTGCATAAGAAAGTTCAAGGCAATCGGACGAATCAGAAACTTTGCAATTTGGAATCTTTTCATAGACCGCAACGCTCGTTTCTACATTGCTTTTTGTTCTAAAGCTAAATTCTATGTTTTTCGGTTGATTCGTAAATGTCCCCGTTTCGCCAATATGTGGGTCGTTGTTAACTTCCTTGAGTTTGCCGTATTTCTTTTCCGCTTCGGCAATCGGCATTCCAATATGAATTCCTTCGGCAGTCTTAAAACGGGAATCCATTATCAGCATTACTTGAATATTTTGACTCTCATTTATCGGCGGCATTTTTTCTTCCGAACCTTGGAAATCGCCGTAATCACCGATTGTAAAAAGTAATTTTTTGCCTTCATAAACGCCGACCAACCAAATTCCTTCACTACCTGCAGCTGGAGCTAATTTATAGCCTTTTGGCAAAACTTTTTTAGCCTCGCCAACGGTCATTCCCAATTTAATATCGCCTACTGATGTT
>JBGTHN010000590.1:0-6920 GCA_041746235.1 Pyrinomonadaceae bacterium
GAGAAATATATGACACAGAAAAGGTTAACAGAAATGGTTTCTTGTGCGGGTTGAGTGGCAAAACTTGCACCAAGTGATCTTGCTCAAGTTTTGAGCAAACTACCTAAACAAAATAATGAGGATATAATTGTTGGATATGAAAATTCGGACGATGCAGGTGTTTTTCGTCTAAACGACGAGGTTTCTTTAGTTCAAACTTTGGATTTTTTTACACCTATAGCTGATGACCCTGAACTTTACGGAAGAATTGCAGCGGTCAATTCGTTAAATGACATTTATGCGATGGGCGGAGTGCCGCTAACTGCACTATCAATAGTTTGTTATCCACAAAATGGCGATTGGGATGTTTTAGGTAAAATTCTACTTGGTGGACAAAAAGCGTTAAATGAAGAAGGAGTTGTCATACTCGGTGGACATTCAGTTGATGATAAAGAGATAAAATTTGGTTATTCTGTGACGGGAACTATTGGTAGTAAAAACGTTATAATGAATTCAGGAGCAAAAGAAGGTGATTTATTAGTTCTGACAAAACCAATTGGGACAGGAATTATTAGTACCGGAATTAAGTTTAATAAAGCGAGTGAAAAAGCAAAAGATGCCGCATTAAAAAATATGACAAATTCGGCTCGGCTTGCATCAAAAGCTATGCAAGAAGTTGGAGCGAATGCCTGCACAGATATTACAGGGTTTGGTTTATTAGGACATAGTTACGAAATGGCAAAAGCAAGTGATGTTACATTTGAGATAAATTCAGAAGATGTAGCTTTATTACCGGATGTTGAAGATTTAGTTGAACAAAAAATGCTAACGCGTGGAGATAAAAATAATCGTGAATATGTCGGGGAAACTGTAAGATTTGATAATAAGGTTTCAAAAACTATGCAAAGTATCTTATTTGATCCACAAACGGCGGGTGGTTTGTTAATAAGTCTTGAAAAGGAAAAAGCAGAACACTTTATTGAGAAAATTGAAAATGCAAAAATAATTGGAAAAGTGAAAAAATATGACGAAGTTTTATTAGAAATTTTGTAGTGTAAACCTTTAATTAAGTATGATTTATAAGAAACTATTAACTAAACATACTAAATATTTTTAATACAAAATTATCAGCGTTGGGTAACGAAATATTTTAAATAAATTAAAAGGAAAAAATATCTGAAATTGTTGTTATAAAGAAGATTTGTTAGGCAGAAAAAGAACTTAAGTCTAAAGTTTAAGAAGAAAATTGGACGTAAAGTAAAAGTATTAAGGAAGGTTTAAAGAATTGTATTTATTTATTCTCGAATCACTTGGGACGCAGGAACTTATTCTTATTGGGTTAATTGCGTTAGTTGTATTTGGACCGCGAAAGTTGCCGGAAATGGCAAGAAAACTTGGTTCAATGATGACAGAGTTTAGAAAAGTTTCAGGTGATTTTAGATCAACTTGGGAAAATGCAGTGAAGTTGGATGAAACAGAAGAGACGAAAACTATTGAAAATGTTGAACGAAGTGACATGAAAGAAGAAAGTGAAAAAGAAAGTATCGAAACTAAATCAATAAAAGGAACAGATAATTCTGAAAACAATTCAATTTTGCCGACTGTAAGACAAGTAAGTAAGGATGAATATGAGAGTATATTGTCAGTCGAGAACAAAATAAGTGAACCCGCCAAATCAGAAAAAACCGAATGGATTTAGAAAAGTTAGAAATTCTTGAATACAAATCAAGGAGAAGTTGTTGAATGAATAGAGACGAAACAGTTGAAGAAGAATTAAACGGTCAGATGTCTTTTTTAGATCATTTTGACGAATTTCGCCGTCGCTTAGTGCGTTCTATGTTAATAGTCGGACTAGCTTTTCTGTTTTGTTGGTTTGTGTCAGATAAGATTTACAATTTTTTAGCAATTCCGGTACAAGAAGCATTAACTGAAGCACAAAGACGTGAAATTCCAATTAAAGATGGAAAAACCGGAAATGAAAAAATTATCAGATTAAATGAATTAAAAGAAGGCGATCAAGGTAGATACGTTTTTGATAGAGCTACAAACATTGGGGCAACGGTTGTAGCTGCCGGAACTTCTGTGCAAGCGATCGTGGCAAAAAATAATGAGAACAAAATAGGTTTGTTCACGAATGAAGATATTTATACTAGCAACGCCGTAATTCCAAAGGGAATTCGCCTTCCGGTAGATTTTGAATTAAAAGATATATCAACCGAAAGTGCGAATGAAAGAATGATAGTTACTACAGCAACTGAACCTTTTACTTTGTATGTAACAGTTTCATTATACGCGGCGATTGCACTTTCGATACCGTTTTTGTTACTTCAAATTTGGGGGTTTATTTCACCGGCACTTTATAAACACGAAAAAAAATATGTAACTCCGTTTGTTTTTCTTTCAACGATTTCGTTTGTGATGGGAGCAGCATTTGCATACTATATTTTGTTCCCTCCGGCGGTAACGTATTTATTGGGACTCGGTTCTGATTTTCAATTATTATTGCGAGCAACAGATTATTTTGATTTTATTACATTGATAATGCTGGCGATGGGAATAATATTTCAGATGCCGGCAATTGCATATGTATTATCTAGAATTGGAGTAATTTCAGCCGGACTTTTGGTAAGAAGTTGGAAGATCGCTTTAGTCGTAATACTTGTGGTTGCAGCATTTGTATCACCAACAGGCGACATTCCAAATCTGATGTTATTTGCTACTCCAATGATGGTTTTATATTTGGTTTCAATTCTGGTTGCCTGGTTCTTTGGTAAAAAGAGAGAAACGGATAGGGAATAAAACTATTAAATATTGAAATTATTAGAAAAAAAAGGCATTATTTGTGTAAGCAAATGCAACCTACACAGGGGTTCAAAGCATCTTGAACATTAAAAAGATACTGTTCTAAATTTTAATTAAAAATTAAAAAAGTTAAAAAAATAAAAAACGGATTCTTGAAAGGTATAATAGGAGTTAGACCGTTATGAATAAAAAAGGATTAATCAAAAATATTGTAGTTATAAGTTCATTAATAATGATTGTTATGACGACGCTTTTTGCACAAGACACAGATGTAACTGAAAAAGCACGTAAAACAAAAGAAGAAACTAACAGAATTTATAAAGACTGGATGAGTAAGGATGTAAGTTACATCATCACACCGGAAGAGAAAAAAGCATTCAAAGCATTGAAAACAGATGAAGAACGCGAGAACTTTATCGAAAATTTCTGGAGAAGACGTGATCCGAATCCTGATACGGAAGAAAATGAATACCGCGAAGAATTCTATGAAAGAATCGCATATTCAAATGAACATTTTACATCAGGAAAACCGGGTTGGATGACCGATCGTGGAAGAATTTATATAGCTTGGGGAAAACCTGATAGCGTAGAATCACGTCCGATGGGTGGTGCTTATGACCGACCAGCTTACGAAGGCGGCGGTTCAACAACAACATATCCATTTGAAATTTGGTTTTACAGAAATTTAGATGGAATTGGTTCAGGAATTGAGATTGAGTTTGTTGATCCAACAGGAACGGGTGAATATCGAATTGCAACAAATGCAAACGAAAAAGATGCACTTTTATTTGTTCCGGGAGCTGGGCAGACGACAGCAGAAGCATTAGGTCTCGAAAATAGATCGGACAGAATTTCAGGAATCAACAGTAGCCGTAACAGTTATCAACGTGAGCAAGATTCGCCTTTCCGCAGATTAGAACAAAGGGTAGCTCTTCAGCGAGCTCCAAATGTAAAATACGGCGATTTGCTTGGAACATTAGATGAAGATTCACCGATTATTGATAACAATCCATTAGACTTTGATCTGCGTGTAGATTTTTTCCGTCAATCAGATAATCGTGTTGTGACAACATTTACACTTCAAACTGAAAATAAAGAATTAGTATTTGAAGATGTTGGCGGAGTTCCAACGGCACGTATGAATATTTTCGGCAGAATAACTGCGGTGACAAATAAGCGTGCAGGAATTTTTGAAGATTCGGTTACAACTTCGGCAACAGCAGAAGATTTAGCTGAAACAAAAGGTCATAAATCAGTTTATCAAAGTACTCAAACACTTGAACCGGGGACATACAAAGTTCAGGTTGTTGTTCGGGATGTCGCATCGGGTAACAAAGGAATCAGAAGTCTGGGTTTCGATGTGCCGAGATATGATGACGAGAAACTAATGACATCTACTTTAATTTTGGCTTCTCAACTTCGCTCAACAAGCGACAGAGATATTGGCGGACGATTTGTAATTGGTAGTGCAAAAGTAATTCCAAATCTTTCCGGCGTGTTTAAACGTGGTGAAAATGTTGGAATTTATATGCAAGTTTATAATGCAAAAATTGACCAGACAACATTACGTCCGGGCGTAGATGTCGAATATATTTTGACAAAAGGCAATAAGGAAATCTTAATTCAAAAAGAAGATTGGAGTGGATTGAGTGATTCGGGACAACGTCTAACGCTGGCAAGATTATTACCAACCGCAGATTTAACTCCGGGAAGTTATGAAATCAAAATCAAAATTAAAGATAATGTCGGAGATAAGATCAGAACGATCGAACCAAAAGTCGAATTCAAAATTGAATAACAATAATTCAATTGAATAAGCTCAAAATTACCGATGTTTTCTGTAAAAGAAAACATCGGTTTTTTCTTGTTGAAAAAAGATTTGGGAACTTATTCAGAAAATATATCGTTACAACTCTATGTAAGGATAATTCATCGGAACGCTTGGAAATCGGTTAGAAATTTGAACAAGGGAAGTTTTAAACAAAGAGTTATTTTTAACAAAAGGAGAAGTAAATAAAAGATGTCAGAATTTGATAAAGAAGTAGAAAAAGCAAAGGAAGAATTGGAACAAGGACTTATGCCGCTTGAGCCAATTGGGGACGAGAATTTAGATGACGAATATTTAGGAGATTTAAAAATGCAAGCACAAGAATACGGACAAAAATTACAAGATGTTGCTGGAAAAGCGAAAGATTTTGCCAATGAAAAATTAACTCAAGCTGGCGAAAAATTCAACGAATTAAAGGACAAAGATCCAAAAGAATTAGTTGAAGAAGCAAAAGATTACGCACGAAAAAATCCGGGACAAACAATTCTAATTTCGGCGGCTGTCGGACTTGTTTTAGGAATGCTTTTCCGTAGAAAATAGAATAAAGATGATTTTAGTCAAAAAAAGAATTACTCAAATATTGAGTAATTCTTTTTTTTGTTTCCATATTTTATTTGGATAAAACCACATTTTCCTTCATTACAAATACCGAATTTCGATCAATGAATTATTAAAAAGGTGGACAGTTATTAATTGATTGACTTTGCTGAAATATTATGTCAAAAATCATTCAAGACTTAACGATTGATAGAATCAATTTTTAAGTCAAATAATATTGGAATTTAACAAAGGATAAAAGAAACATGAAACGATTTATAACACTTATATTTTTCGCAGTGTTATTAGCGAATATTTCCTGCACAACACAGGTAAGCAAAAATAATCAGGAAGCAAACGGCGATACAAAATCATCAGCGTCCGGTGAAAACACATCAAATTTGGGCGATGCAAACGAACAAAGCAAAAATAAATCACAAACGGAAGCAAATTCAATGAACAATAATTCACAAGTTATTGATCCGAATTCACCTGAAGGACTTGTCGAAGATTTGTATAATCAAAATGACAACGAAAACAGTCCGTTTTTCCAGAATAAAAACCGTGAATTAGTGAACAAGTTCTTTGTAAAGAATTTAGCAGATATGATTTGGAAGGATTCGGTTGAAGCAAAAGATGATATTGGTGCATTAGATTTTGATCCGCTTTTCAATGCTCAAGATACGGAAATTTCAGACTTTAAAGTAGGAAAAGCAGAGATCAACGCAGAGAAAGCCACGATCATTGTTACATTTTTAAACTTCGACGAAGTACAAACAATAAAATATATACTCGCAAAAGAAAACGGTGCTTGGAAAATTGAAGATATAAATTTTGGAAATGATACTTTGGTCAAGATTTATAACGAAAACAAAGCCGAATCGTCTAAAAAAAAGTAAGAATTAAATAAATAGAAAATTTTGAGTAACCAGAATAATAATAATTTAAAGACGACTCATAAATAAAAACAAAATAATTAAATTCTACACATTTTGATTTGTTTTTATTGACGAATCAAAACTAAAATAAAAATACAGATGAATAAAAAAATAATTTCTACTTTTGCGATATTTGTTTTCGTTTTTGTAACGAATGTGTATGGACAACAAACTGCTTTGATAGCGGCGGATTATGCACGAGCTGAGAAGATGCTCGGGTTTAATACTAATAAACTAGTTGACCGTGCGGGAGTTCGTCCGAACTGGTTGCCTGATGGCAGATTTTGGTATCAGATTTTGACTCCGACAGGAAAAGAGTTTGTTTTGATAAATCCTGAAAACGGTGAGCGGAAAATTGCCGCCGATCAAAAAACACTTTTAACGGGAATTGCGACCGGTGAAAATAATCAAGTGCGTAATTTTTTGGAAGTCCCGTCACCCGATGGAAAGAAAGTTGCGTTTATTAAAGATTGGAATTTGTGGATGCGTGATGTTGAAAGCAAAAAGGAAATTCAGTTGACAGTGGACGGTGTTAAAGATTTCGGTTATGCGACTGACAATGCGGGTTGGAAAAAAAGTGACCGACCGATCATTCTCTGGTCGCCTGATTCAAAAAAGATCGCCACATTTCAGCAAGACCAACGCAACGTCAGCGAAATGTATCTGGTGACAACAAATGTCGGTGCTCCAAAATTACAACAATGGAAATATCCTCTGCCAAATGAACCGATCGCAACGATTCATCGTGTAATTATTGACACGGAAGTTCCGCGAGTCATCCGCTTGCAAGTGCCGCCCGATCCACATCGTTCCACACTCTGCGACGATATTTCATG
>JBGTHN010000591.1:0-3913 GCA_041746235.1 Pyrinomonadaceae bacterium
AAATTCGGTTCGGGAACAAGTATGTATGACGCGGTTGATTTTGCTATTAGCAATTTAGTGAGTGATATTTCTGGACGAAAAGCTATTGTTATTTTAAGTGATGGTGTGGATACAAGTTCAAAACGATCGAGCTATCCGGCAACGGTTAAAAAAGCCGAAAAAATTGATGCACTGATCTATTCAGTTCGGTACAACACATTTGAAGATAATCAAGTTGCGGGAAATCGCCAATATAGTCTTGGAGCAAGTCCCAAAGAATACCGACGAGGAAAAACTTATTTAACGGAATTGACAGATGCCACCGGCGGGAGGCTTTATGAAGCAGAAACAACTGCAAGTTTAGAATCCGCTTTCAAAAATATTGCCGAAGAACTTCGCCGTCAATATTCTCTTGGTTATTATCCCGAAATTGATGGCAAAGACGGAGAACGCCGTTTGATCAGAATTCGCGTCAAACGTCCTAATCTTGTTGTTAAATCAAAAGATAGTTACACTTTTAGTGAAAAAAAAAGTGATAATTAATTTGCGTGAATAGAAATCCTCTAATTATCATAAGAGATAATTTTTCTTAGACATCTCAAAGAGTCGTTTTTTAATCGTAAAAAATGAGAATAGCGAAACTTTCCCCGTTATATTGGCTTTACGGATAAATTGGAGAAATAGAGATGAATAAGATTGCATTGACTTTTTTATTGATGGGTTTGTTTTGCGTGTCTTTAGTAATGGCACAAACGGTAAAGAAAACACGCCCGCGAGTTGTTCAAACCCCGACTACACAACCGGAAACGAGCCGTCCCGAATTAAAAAATAAACCCGAAACTTCTACAGATCAAACCCGCAAAGCTCCTGTTTTAATTGATAATTCGTCAAAAAAAACATCAACAACTGATCCGGCAAAAGTTGAAGAAAATGTTAAGGTCGAAAATGATGATGATGAAATCACAATCGAAACAAATTTTGTAACTTTGCCCGTTTCTGTTTTAGATAGAGATGGCAGATTTGTCGCCGGATTGCAACAAAACGATTTTCAGATATTTGAAAATGGTGTCAATCAAAAGGTTGAATATTTTGCATCCGTAGAAAAACCCTTTACGGTGATTTTGATGATTGACGTTAGTCCTTCAACCCAATATCAGATCAACGAAATTCACGATGCGGCGATTACTTTTGTTAATCAATTGCGTCCCGATGACAAAGTTATGGTTGTCGCTTTTGATGAAAGCTATTCGATTCTAAGTTATCCGACAAATAATCGTTCTCAATTACAATCGGCGATCAAACGTGCAAATTTTGGCAATGGAACAAGTCTTTACGATTCGATCAGCCGAACAATAAACCGTGAATTACAAAATATCGAAGGGCGAAAAGCGATCGTGCTTTTTACCGATGGTGTTGATACAACCTCAAGACGGGCAACTTATGAAACTTCTCTGACGCAGGTTGAAGAAGTTGACGCACTTATTTATCCGATTCGTTACGATACGTCAAAGCAATACGGTGGTGGTAATTCAAGGACAAATAGAAGAAGACCGCAAACAGGCAGCATTTTGGGCGATATTCTTGGATCAATTATTACGGGAACTGGAGGAAATGTATCAGTCGGAAGTGCGGGACAATCGCCGGAAGAATATGCACGCGGAAAAAAATATCTAGGTGAATTAGCAAGTTATAGCGGTGGACGAATTTTTGAAGCCGAAACGACAAATAATCTAGATTCTGCATTTAGAAGCATCGCCGAAGAACTTCGCAGACAATATTCGCTCGGTTATTATCCAGAATCGGGAAACAAAGGAGAAAGCCGCAAAATTCGTGTGCGTGTGAAGCGTCCGAATCTGGTTGTCAGAACAAAAACAAGTTATATCGTCGGAAGCGGAAGTTAAAAAAGCAGGTTTTAAGTTTAGATCAATCACTTGGACATATAGAAAACAAAGTAATGTCATTGAGAAAAGAAAGAAAAATTTTCTAAAGTTCTTTCTTTAATACTGAGGTTTTCTGTAGGTCTATGCGATTATCTTTTTTCTTGATTTCCGTAAAAGCATCTTTTATAAATTGCAACTGCATCTTATAATAAATTTGCGAGGTTAATCGAATGAAAAAATATGTATCATTTGTCTGTTTGATGTTTCTTATTGTTTGTTTGTTCGGGGAAATTACCTTTGCACAATCAAATCGCGGCGGGAACAAAAATACTCAAAAAGCCAACCAGCGTAAGCCGGAAACTACGGATAAAGAAAATTCAGATACGACAAAAAAGAAGCCGACATTTTCTAATGAAGAAGATGAAGAAATCATTCAATCAACAGATGAAACCGATGATGATGTAATCGAAATTGACACAAGTTTAGTAACAATTCCCGTGCGGGTTTTAGACCGGGATGGCAGATTTGTGAGCGGTTTGAAAAAAGAAGATTTTACGGTTTTTGAGGATAAAGCATCACAGGAAATTGCATATTTTTCCAACGAAGAAAAGCCTTTTACGGTGGCATTAATTTTGGATATGAGTTATTCAAGCACATTCAAAATTGATGAAATTCAACAAGCCGCACTGCAATTTATCACCGAACTTCGTCCCGATGACAAAGTGATGGTTTTGTCTTTTGATCAGGAATTGCATATTTTGTGCGAACCGACAACTGATCGCAAAATAATTCGTTCAGCAATAGTTAAAACACAAATTTCGACGGGAACGAGTCTTTATGAAGCAGTGGATTTTGTTATCAATAAAAGGTTTAACAAAATTGAAGGTCGAAAAGCAATCGTTCTTTTTACGGATGGAGTTGATACAACTTCGCGTACTTCAAACGACCTGAATAATTTACGCGATGCTTCGGAATTGGATGCTTTGGTTTATCCGATTCGTTACGACACTTTTGCTGATGTTCAGGCAATTGAAAATGGAAAAATAATAATTCGTGATCCAAAAACTACACCGCAAACAACTCCGCCAATTGGTGGCGGAAGCATTCCGACAACCGGAAATACAAGCCCTTTTCCATTTCCTCTGCCGACAGGAACAATTGGCGGTGGTTCCGGTTCAAGAGGAATTCCGAATTCAAACGGAACGAGTGCCGAAGAATACAAGCGAGGCGAAGAATATCTGAACGAAATGGCGGATCGCACAGGTGGAAGACTTTATGAAGCGACAACTGCCGGCAGTTTGACACAAGCCTTTTCTAAGATCGCCAGCGAATTAAGAGAATTTTACAGTCTCGGTTATTATCCGAGCGATGACAAAGAAGAAGGGAAAAGACGCAAAATAAAAGTGCGTGTAAATCGTGAAAAAGTTGCTGTCAAAGCACGAACAAGTTATATCGTTAAGAAAAAGGCTGAGAAAAAGACCGGGCAAAAATAGTAAATTTATTCGTTAAGCAGTTTTTCGTAAATTCTCAACATTTTTTTAGCAGAGGTTTCCCACGAAAATCTCTTTGCATATTCTCTTGCCAACGCACCATTAAAATCGTTTTGTTCAACTAAAGAATCTATTCCGTCGGCGATTGCTTGAAAATCATTTGGGTCAACATATCGTGAAAATTCTCCGCCGATTTCCGGTGCAGAACCGATATTGCTCGTTAAAACAGGAGTTTCGCAAAGCATTGATTCAAGGATCGGAAAACCGAAACCTTCATAAAAAGTCGGAAACAAAAAACCTTTAGCTCCCGAATATAATGCCGCCAGATGTTCATTTTCGACATAACCGAGAATTTTTACTTTTTCGCCCAAATTATTTCGTTTAATTGCTTCCAGAGTGTGTTCGCCCATGTAGGAAATCGAACCGGCAAAAACCATTTCATAATCATTTTTCGCCTTACTTTTAGCAAAAGCCTCGACCAATCCGGCAGTATTTTTTCTTCCCGAAATTGATCCGACAAAAAGCAGATAATTTTTATTTAATCCGAAATGTCGCCGGACTTTT
>JBGTHN010000592.1:0-5938 GCA_041746235.1 Pyrinomonadaceae bacterium
ACCGCAAAATGTCATTCTGGCGATATTTTTTGATAATCGAAAAGGAATGAGTGCTTTTTCAAAATAACAGACAAAAAACTTCAAGTTGTGTTATTATGTTTTTGCTACTTATCGGCAATTCCCATTAAATCAAACAAAATAATTTTTAGAGTTTTTTATCAAAAAAAATGAGTTCATTAAAACACATTTTTACAATTGCCAGAAATACATTTCGTGAAGCCGTCCGTGATCGTGTGCTTTATAATTTGGTCGTTTTTGTGCTTTTAATTACAGGTTCAGCCGTCTTTCTCGGCGAACTTACCGACGGACAAGAAGCCCGCACGATAGTAAATTTAGGATTGGGAGCGATGCTCGTTTTCGGCGTTTTTATCGCAATTTTTGTCGGTGTCGGACTTGTCTCAAAAGAAATCGAAAAACGGACACTTTACACGATCTTTTCAAAACCGATCGGACGCGGCGAATTTATTGTCGGAAAATATCTCGGATTATGTCTGACGCTATTTATAAATGTTTTGATAATGGGATTCGGCGTTTCACTCGCATTGCTTTATGTCGGCGGAAACGATCTGGCATTTTCAATTTGGGATGCGATTCTGCTTATATTTTTTGAGTTGGCGATCATAACTGCTGTGGCGATTCTTTTTTCATCATTTTCCTCGCCCGCTTTGTCGGCATTGCTGACATTTATGGTTTTTATCATCGGACATTTCAGTGCGTCTTTAAGGGAATTTGCACAAAATCTAGGTTCACAATTTGCCAAAATATTTTTTGGTTTCATTTATTATGTAATGCCGAATCTTGCACATTTTGAATTTAGAACAGAATCTGCACACGGTTTAACGCCCGGTTTTGCAACACTCGGCGGAACTTTGCTGTATTCAATTGTCTATATTTCAATTCTGCTGGCGATCACAATCCTGATATTCAGTCGTCGAAATTTGAAATAATTTTATGCTTTCAAATCAATCAAAAACATATATATCAGTTGCAATAATCATTTTCGGATTCATTGCAATTTTTGGTTTGAGTAATTTTATCGAAACAAATCGTCCCGTAATGCCCGAAGAATATCTGGACGAAGATCTATCTTTGCAGGGCGAAAAATTAAAAGGTTGGTCGCTTGGATTTGAAGGTTTGATCGCTGATTGGTATTGGGTTCGTTCATTGCAATATATGGGCGACAAAGTTGCAAAAAGCAAAGACCGAGTTATCAACATCGAAGATTTGCGTTCATTAAATCCGCGTCTTTTGTATCCGTTAATTGATAATGCAACAACTTTAGACCCGCAATTTATGGCGGCATATTCTTATGGTGCAATTGTTCTACCCGCAATTGATCCGGCACTAGCGATAAAAATTGCCGAAAAAGGAATTGAAAATAATCCCGATGAATGGCGACTTTATCAGCATTTGGGTTATATCTATTGGCGTTTGAAACAATACGACAAAGCCGCCGAAGTTTATCAAAAAGGCTCGACGATTAAAAATGCTCCGCCTTTTTTCAAATCAATGTCGGCACGTATGAACGACGAAGGCGGAAGCCGCGATACAGCCCGTAAAATTTATCAACAGATGCTTGACGAAGCAAAGGATTCAACCACCAGAGAAAATGCGAAATTGCGTTTATTACAACTTGATTCTCAAGATGAACGTGATGCGATAATTAAAGTATTAACACAATTTTTAGCCAAAAACGGGCGTTGTATTCGAAATTGGCGAGAAATTCTGCCGCTATTAACAGATGTAAAACTTCCCAATGGCAAAGATTTTCGTGTTGATGAAGGTGGAAACTTGGTTGACCCGACCGACACGCCTTACATTATTGTCAATCAAAATAACTCGTGCAGTATTGAATTACACCCTAAATCAAAAATTCCTCGAATTTAAAGATGGATAAAAATATATTGAAACACAATTTCTTCAATTATTTACTTATCGCCGTGTTTGCGTTTATGGCGATCTCATCCGCTTTTTACAACGGACATCCAACCGGAAACGATATGCCTCAGCATTATCAATTTGCCGTAACGATCTACGATTCAATATCAAGCGGAGAAATTTATCCAAGTTTTGCGACAAAAGCGGCTAAAGGTTTGGGAGATTACGGAATTCGTTTTTATCCGCCACTTTCTTATTATGCAATTTCGGCGATTTTCGGAATTGTCGGGAGTTGGTATTATGCCGGTTTGATCTTGTTTTTTCTGGTTTTTTGGATCAGCGGAATCGGAACGTATCTCTGGGCAAAAGAAAACTTTGAAAACAAACAATCGCTTTTAGCCGCCGCAATTTTCATCTTTGCTCCATATCATCTTAATCAGGTTTACAATAATTTTCTGTTCGCCGAATTTATTGCAATGGCAATTATTCCCTTTTGCTTTTTATTCATTACTAAAGTCTGCAAAAATGGACGAATCACCGATGTTTTGGGACTTTCAATTTCAGTTTCTCTTTTGATCCTGACTCATCTTCCATCAACGATTATCTGTGTCTTTGCCTTTTCAATCTACTCATCTGTCCTTTTATGGAAAAATGATTTCTTCGCCAAAACACTTCTAAAACTAATTATATCCGGTTGCATTTCGGTTGTGGCAAGTTCATTTTATTGGATCAAATTAATATCTGAATTGAATTGGATAAACCACAATTCAAGCGAATATTTTTCAGAAATTTACAGTTTTCAAAGGAATTTTTTGCTTGCACCGCAAAATTATATTAATTTTCAGGATGATATTCTGGCGTTGTGGTTAGCGGAAATGATGCTTTTATCAATTCTTTTAATCTCAATTCCGACATTTATTTATATTGTAAAAAACAGAAAAAATTTATCGGCTTTCACAATAGCTTTAACAATTGTATTTATTTCAGCACTTTTTCTCGCAACGCCGCTAAGTAAATTTGTTTGGAGTTATTTGCCACTTTTACATAAGATTCAGTTTCCATATAGATTTTTGGGAATTATCTCTTTAACCGGCTCAATTCTTGCATCAATTGGAATTATTAAATGTTCAGATCAATTAAAGGAAAGTAAAAACATTCTGCTCCCGTTTGGTTTGGGATTTATTTTCTTGTTTTTTGTTTTCTCGTCGTCGTTTATTACAAAACAGGCTTTTTACATTCCCAAAAAAGATTTTTCAACTTCGGCAATAATGGAGAGTTTAAATACACCGAGTTTTGAATGTTGGTGGACAGTTTGGGAAAAAACCGTCAACTTTGATGAACATAAAGAAGCTATAACCGCAGATAAAAATGCTAAAATCATTGTTTGGCAACCAAAGAAAAAGAAATTCATCATGCCGGAAAATAGCGGAAATAAGGTCGAAGTTCTCTTATATTACTATCCACATTGGAAGGCTTACGCAAACGATAAACCAGTTAAAGTTTCTCCAACGGATGACGGATTAATAACAATCGAGAATCCGAACGGCTCAAGACAAATACAATTATTATTTGAAGAACCAAGAAATGTTGTTTTTGCAAATTACGCCTCAATTTCCGTTTGGATTTTGATTTTTTTAACACTCGGGTTTTGCTTATTATCAAAAACATTCAAAGCTGAACATAAATTATGAATTACATAATCGAAATCGAAAATTTATCAAAGGATTACGAAAAAGGTTTTCTAAAAAAGAAAAAAATTCGTGCTTTGGAAGGATTAAACTTGCAAGTTGAACCGGGTCAAATTTTTGGCTTTTTAGGCGGAAATGGTGCGGGAAAAACAACGACCATCAAATTATTGATGCGTCTTATCTTTCCGACGGAAGGTTCTGCGAAGATTTTAGGTGAAGACATTTCCAACTTCAAGATGCACTCAAAGATCGGTTATTGTCCCGAAAATCCGTATTTTTATGATTACCTAAAAGCCCGCGAATTGATGGATTATTTCGGCGAATTATTCGGCTTGGATTCAAATAAACGCAAGCAAAAAACCGAAGAACTCTTAACAAAAGTCGGCTTGGAAGAAAAAGATTGGAACAAACAATTGCGTAAGTTTTCCAAAGGAATGTTGCAAAGAGTCGGCATTGCACAAAGTCTTGTAAATGAACCCGAAATAGTTTTTTTAGATGAACCGATGAGCGGACTCGATCCGATCGGCAGACGTGAGATTCGTGAACTTATCGCCGAATTACGCGAAAAAGGCACGACCGTTTTTATGTCGTCGCACATTTTGTCCGACATCGAAGCTCTCTGCGACAAAGTAGCGATTCTTAGAAGTGGGAAATTGGTCGCAACCGGAAATCTGGACGATCTTTTAACCAAAAGCGGCGAAGTTCAGGAGTTTGAAATAAACATCAAAGGTGTTTCGGCTGAAGTTTTAGAAGCAAATATTTCCAACATTGCCGGAGCGACGATCACCGCTAAACCAAACGGTGCAAACATTCACATTGAAAATGAAAACGACATCGAAAAGATCATACAAATAACAAAAACCGCAGGCGGAAACCTTGTTTCCGTCCAACCAACCCGACAATCTCTGGAAGAATTATTTGTAAAATAAAATTCAGATAAGTGATAGTTATCAGTTATCAGTTATCAGTTAAACTTAATTGCCGTAACCTTCCAACGGGCGTTGGCTCGGTCATCATCTTCTTTAAAACCGGGAACATCTACAGAAACATCAATCACTTCGCCCGATTTTAATTCGGGATATTTTTTTGGTATCACCAAAACCTTTCTGTCTTTTATCAATTTATTTTTCGTATCAATCATTCCGACGCTAATTTCTAACCCCGTTATTGTTTTGTCACCTTTATTTCGGATTCTACCGCTGATCTGCATCACAATGTCACCAAGTCCGGTATAAGACTCAAATAACCGTTGCGGATCGGTTGAAATGATTATTTCTTTTGTATAATTATCGAATTCGGGCGAACCTTCACGAAAGGCGTTTTCCAAAACCGCTTGCGTTTCCTCTTCCGGTGACGGCAACATAAATACACCGATCCCGATTCCGACAATCGCCACCAAAGCAATCAAACCTGCCACCAAGAAAATTTTCTTTGTTCCTTTATTTTTTTTATTTGTATCAATAAATGCGTCCATACTTTAAGTTCCTTTGATTATTTAGACATCAGTTTTCGGAAAATGTTCCAATAGGTTATCATTTTATTTTATCAAACAAGAAACGAAATTTAACTAAAATACTCTTTGATGTCGAATCCAGCCACAAGAACATTTTTTAAAGATTCGCCGAATTACGAATTTGTCGAAGTCGCACTTCCCGTTCCGCTTCGCCAGACATTTACATATTGTATCCCTTATGGAATGCAGGAACTTGTCAAGATCGGTTCAAGAGTCCTCGTCCCTTTCGGCAATAGACATCTGACCGGTTATGCTGTGGCACTTCACGAAACTTTGAGCGATGAACTTGAAATTGAAGAATCTGCGATCAAAGAAATTCTCGAACTGCTCGATGATGAACCGCTTTTAACCGAAGAAATAATTACACTTACACAATGGACGGCGGATTATTACGCTTCATCCTGGGGCGAAGTCTTAAAGGCTTCGTTACCTGCCGGAATCAATGCCACAGTTGAGCAGATCATTAACATAAATTCTCGCGGAAAAGATGAGATCATTAAACTGGAAACGCCGAAAACCAACAAATCACAGATTTTATTTTATTTGAATAAAAACGGCGAAACTTCCCTGCGTGAATTAAAAAAGAAATTCGGAACGACAAAAGCTCTGCGTGCTGTCAATGATCTATTAAAGCAGGATCTAGCAACAAAATATCATCGAACTTTGACCACAAAAGTTAAACCGAAACGTCGCAAAGCTGTCCGACTTTTATCGCCCGAACATCATAAACCGGACGCAAAAAAATTAACCGACAGGCAAGAGAAAATCATAGAATTTCTGCTAAAAGAAGACGGCGAAATTTTATTTACCGAACTGATTGAAAAAGCCGACGTTGGGGCATCGCCAATAAATACTTTGG
>JBGTHN010000593.1:0-6908 GCA_041746235.1 Pyrinomonadaceae bacterium
AACTTTGCCGTTTTTAACTTCCCATTGAAAGACATTTTCAAAAAAGTGCATCGTGCCACCCGTTTCCGTATCCCACGAATAAACTCGAAATTTGCCGTCATCGGAAGTAGCGATAAACATTTGCTTGCCCAATTCGGGAAAATTGTATTTCAAAGTCGCAGAATTTTCTGACGTATATTTCAAAAGTTTGTTCTTGAAAGTTTCGTTTTCACGATAAAGTTTATCAGACGATTCTTCGCTGTAATCGTTTTTATAAACCGACCAGTCATCAATGTTTTTAATATGTCCGACAAGTTCTTTTTCGATCTGAACATTATTCTGACCATACATTGACGCAGAAAAGATCAATAAAACAAAACCAAAAATTGTAAATGTAATAAAACTTTTCATAATTTTAATCCGCCACTAATGAACCGTATGAATCAGGTCTTCGATCACGGAAAAATTGCCATGTGTTTCGCACTTCACGGATCAAATCCATATTCAAATCGGCGACGACCAATTCATCTTGATCACGCGATGCTTCGACGAGCATCTGTCCACGCGGATCGCAAAAATAGCTTTGACCGTAAAATTCGCCGATGTCCCAAGGTTGCTCGTGTCCGACGCGATTTATTGCTCCGACAAAATAACCGTTTGCAACAGCGTGTGCAGGGTGTTCGAGTTTCCAGAGATATTCCGAAAGTCCTGCAACCGTTGCCGATGGATTAAAAATAATTTCCGCACCGTTCAAACCCAAAGCTCTCGCACCTTCGGGAAAATGTCGGTCATAACAAATATAAACGCCGATTCTCGCAAACGCCGTATCAAAACACGGATAACCAAGATTTCCGGGGCGAAAATAGAATTTTTCCCAAAATCCCGGAGCAACGTGCGGAATATGATTTTTGCGGTATTTGCCCAAATATTTTCCATCGGCATCAATCACCGCCGCCGTGTTGTAATAAATGCCCGACATTTCTTCTTCATATATCGGCACGATCAAAACCATTCCGTATTCTTTAGCAACATCTTGCATCATTTGGACAGTTTTGCCATCGGGAACTTTTTCAACCGCTTCATACCAGCGTGTTTGCTGTTCCGCACAAAAATATGGCGTTGTAAAGATCTCCTGAAAACAAAGCATCTGAACGCCTTGCGATGCCGCATCTTCAACCATTTTCATCTGATGCTCGATGTTCGCTTTTTTAATTTCCTCGATCGGTGCATCCGTCGGTGCAACATTGTGTGCCTGTATCAAACCGCATTTTATTATTCTTGACATAGCTTATTCCTCATTTTTATTTTTTGCCGCTGATGGACGCGGATTTCGCGGATTTTAAGAGATAAGAAAAGAGATTTTTAAATTCTATTCTTCTTTGCTTTAAAAATCTGTATAAAATTTCTTATCCGCGAAATCCGCGTTTATCTGCGGCAAAAACCTCTTCAATCCTCTTCCAATAAATTTGCAATCATCGCTTTTGCATTCAGTTGATTTTTCTTTCTATCATTATCAAATGCCAATCGCCTAAACTCGGCACTCTGACCAAAATTTAATAATAAACCAACTTCAATGCTCGTTGCTCGTAAATAATTCAACAATTGTGCTTCATGTTTATTGACAATTTTGCGAACTGCTTTAAGTTCAAGTATAACTAATTCATCAACAATCAAATCTGCATCAAAATCTCCAATCTGTTTTCCACGAAACCAAACAGGAACTGAAACCTGTTGTTCAACGCTTATTCCCTTCGATTCCAAAGCCATTTTCAAGGCTTCTTCATAAACCGATTCAAGAAAACCAAAACCAAGTTCATTATAAACTTCATAAAAAGTTCCGATAATTTTTTCTGTTAAATCCCCGTGTTTGAGTTTTGTCATAATTTCTTTTTTCGCCGCAGATTAACGCGGATGACGCGGATAAGAATTAAGGCAGAATTTAAGACAGAAGATAAAAGAAGAAAGAATTAAAAAATCTCTTTCTCTTAAATCTCTTAAAAATCCGCGAAATCCGCGTCCATCCGCGGCGAAAACCTTCTTCCTACGACATCCAATTAACCCCGGCTTCAGGATTCCATTTCGTCGTCGTTTTCTTCAACTTTGTCCAAAATTCAATCGAACTCTTACCCGTAATATCATTCGCACCAAAGCGTGATTCGTTCCAACCACCGAATGAAAATGGTTCACGCGGGACGGGAACTCCGATGTTTACGCCGATCATTCCTGCCGAAGCGTGTTCCATAATATATCTTGCCATTCCGCCGCTTTGTGTAAAGACGGATGAAGCGTTGCCGTATGGATTGGCATTTTCTATTTTAATTGCTTCGTCAATAGTTTCGGTTCGCATAATCGAAATTACCGGACCAAAAATCTCTTCGGTCGCAACGGACATTTCAGGTGTTACAAAATCAATCACGGTCGGACCGACATAAGTTCCGTTTTCTTTGCCTTCAACCGTTGCTCCGCGTCCATCAACTAAAATTTTTGCACCGTCATTTTCCGCTTGAGTTATATAATTTTCGATACGCTCTTTTGCTTCCTTTGAAATTACTGCTCCGAGATTTACACCCGGAATGATTTTCTTGGCTTCAACACATATTCCATCAATGATCGGATCAACATTTCCAACCGCCAACATCGCCGAAGCCGCCATACAACGTTGTCCGGCACAACCTGACATAGAAGCGGTTACATTATCCGCCGTCATTGTTGGGTTTGCGTCAGGCAATACAAATAGATGATTTTTCGCACCGCCTAATGATATACATCTTTTCAAATTATGCGTCGCCTGTTGATAAACCAATTTTGCAACTTTGGTTGAACCGACAAAGCTGACTGCTTCAATATCTTTATGCGAACAAATTCCTTCAACGATTTCTTTGCCGCCATTTATCACATTAAAAACGCCATTGGGCAAACCCGCTTCTTTCAAAAGTTCACACATCCGAACCACTGAAAGCGGAACGAGTTCCGAAGGCTTCATAATCATTGTGTTGCCCAAAACTAAAGCGTTTGGCATCGTCCAATTCGGCACCATCAAGGGAAAGTTAAACGGAACGATCGAAGCGACAACACCAAGCGGAAAATGTTCCGTCCGGCATTCGACACCTTTTGAGACTTCCAAAACTTCCCCCGAAACAAGTTGCGGCATAGAACAGGCAAACTCGGTCAATTCAATTGATTTTTCAACTTCGGCTTTTGCTTCCCCATAAGTTTTGCCGTTCTCTTCGGAAACTAATTTTGTCAGTTCATCCAAATTCTGTTCGAGAAGGTGTCTGTATCGAAAAAACACCTGCACACGTTCTTTTATCGGT
The DNA here is from genome assembly GCA_041746235.1 of Pyrinomonadaceae bacterium. Lineage (GTDB taxonomy): Bacteria > Acidobacteriota > Blastocatellia > Pyrinomonadales > Pyrinomonadaceae > Aridibacter. The sequence goes on from JBGTHN010000593.1 coordinate 3,294, forward strand.
GCTTTGCTCCACGTTTCAAACGCATTTTTTGCCGATGCGACCGCCGCATTTAATTCGTCCGTTGAAGACATCGGGACCTTTGACAATAAATTCCCGTCAATCGGTGAAACAACATCTAAGTTCTCCGTCGAAACGCTTTCAACGAATTCACCATTATAAAAATTTTTAACTATTTCGTATTTCATAAAATTTTAAAATCAATTTTCTAATGTTTTGTTATCAACATTATACACACGCAACGCCGCAAAATAACCAACTGCTATAATGCCCAGACGAATCCAGTTTCCACGAATCCATCCGTTGGCGATCGCTGTAATTTCTTCGCCACTTAAACCCGCAGTTTGTTTAAAAAATAAAACTTCATTTTTCGGGAAAAAATATATAAAGGTGAAAGCCAAAGTAGAAACCGCACAAAGGCTTGACAAGATCAACCAAAATCGGCGATTGCTTGATTTCCACGCCAAAATTGTTCCCAACACAGACGACAAAACGGTGGCAATCGCAACTGGTGCAAAAAACGGTGTCGGAATCAGAACAAAATTCGGTCTGGAATTCCACTCCAAAACCGATTCAGGCAAAGCCGAACTCCACAGAGGCATAATCACAACCACTTCATACAACAAACCGCCAAACCACAAACTCCAAGCAATCACCGAAATCCAAAGCAATATTTGTCCGATTTTTTTTGTCATCTCTGATTTTTCACTCCTCAACTAAACTCTTTTTTCCGTGTGTTCGCACGGCAAATTATTGACAAAATTCCAAACTTCGCTATGATTTCGGACTTTTGAAGGAATCAGCCACGCCGCCGAGCCGTCTTTAAATTGAATTTCAGTCCGCCAGATAGCAAATCCGCCGTAGCGTTTACGATTTATCTGATTAACAACGTGGCTCAAATCCGTCCATAAAAACTCTTTTCCGTCGTTACGCTTTAATCCTTCTGCCGTAAAATATTTAACCGATTTGCGATAACCGCTAAAAACCACGCTGAAAATTACAGAGTAAATCAGAATCATAAAAACTCCGATTATCCAATGAGATTTCCGATAAGTATCACGAAAAGAATTGAATATAAACCACGCTCCGAAAGGCACAAAAAAAATTCCGACAGGAATAAGCAAAGCATAAACCGGCTTGCTTGCTCTAACAATCAGTTGATTTATTTTCGTGTCCATTTCAAATTTTTGTTCGCTCATTGGTTACATCTTTTTACTACAAATTTATGGAGATTTCATTTCATTTTGCTGATGCCATTTTTCAATCATAAAATCTAAAAATTTCCGCCACGCCGCTACCTCATCCGAAGAAACCAGACCCCCTCCTCCCACGCTTTCTTCAAAAATATCTACCTTGAGTTTTAGTGAATTCAGCAGGTCGCGGTTAATGACTGCGCCGTGCCGCAATAATAACTCTGAAACTCTGGTCTTTCCGTGGAAGGAGGCAGCCATCAGCGGAGACCTGTCGCCGACATCGAGATTTTCAATGTCGGCATCGGCTGCCAGCAGAATTGCGACGACGTATAAATGTCCTTTTTCGGCGGCGATATTCAATGCGCTTTGTTTAAACTGATTATGCACATTGACATCCGCGCCGCTCGTCAGAGCCTTGCCGACAGCGTTTAAATCTCCGTTCGCGGCTGCTTCCAGGAACTGCCGATTCAATATTTCCCTAGTTGATTCGATACCGGGTTTAGCCTTTAAGTCTGTTAAGTCTATTAGTTGTCTTACCAAATCTTCGGCATCGGATTTGTTAATCGTAAAACCGCTGAGTCCGCTATTCGGCAATCCGTCGGCACGCCGATTGTCTATGTTATAGAACGATTGCGGTTTGTGTCCCGAATCATAGATTTGAAAGTTGTCATCTCCGCACCGGCGACCGTAAACACTCAAACACTGACTCAGCATTTCAATAAACGTCGGAACGCTCGCCTGCTCGATATAAAGCCAACTGCCTAAATCAAGACCGTCATCCATCTCATAATATTGAACTTCGACAAATCTTGATTCAGACTTCTTAATGAAGAGTCTATCATTTGTATTTTCGTCAATCATTGCTTTCTCCTAAGAATTATGCTGAATATGCGTCCGTGTCGATCATTTTATTTATTAACCCTGAACTCATTCGGCGCACTCAATTTCATCAAAACCCAATAAAAAACAAATCCAATCGCAAAAGTTACAAACCACGCATAAACATAAAGTGTGTCAAAGAAATTCGGACTCGCAACTTGTCCGCCCGGAGTTGTCGCGGCGCGTAGAAATCCCGGAATGACAGGCAAAATTGCTGCAACCAACGCGGCAATCGCCCGCCAGTTAAAACCGTTAGAATATGAATAAACCCCGTTCGTTTTGAACAATTCCGCCAGTTCTAATCGTTTCCCGCGAAGCAGAAAATAATCGCAGATCATAATCCCGCCAATCGCTCCCATCAAACCCGAATATCCGATTAGCCAAGTAAAAATATACGCTCCCATCGAAGACATCAATTGCCACGGCATCATTAAAATTCCGATAACTGCCGTAATCAAACCGCCTGTTATATATGAAATTCGTTTTGGATTGAGATTTGAGAAATCATTTGAAGGCGAAACGACATTCGCCGCCATATTTGTTGTCAATTGGGCAATGAAAATGACGATCATTGCAAAAAGAATGACAAACGTATTGCCGAATTTTTGAATAAGTTGAACAGGATCGGCAATCGCTTCTCCGTAAATAATAACGGTCGCAGATGTTACTGCAACGCCGATAAAAGCAAACGCCGTCATCGTCAATGGAAGTCCAAGAGCCTGACCAAGCATCTGCGATCTTTGCGATTTTGCGTAGCGTGTGAAATCTGGAATGTTCAAACTAAGCGTCGCCCAATATCCAACCGAAGCCGTTAAAGCACCGGGAAATATTGTCCAAAAACTATTTGTTTCTTTTTGCAAAGCAGTCGAATTTGAAAGAACATTTCCCAAACCGCCCGCTTCGGAAGATGCCCAAATTAATAAAGCGATTCCGCCCAAAAGTAGTAGCGGAGCCGCCCACGATTCGAGATGTTTTATTCCTTCGATGCCTTTTAAAATGATGACGACCTGAATTCCCCAAAACAGAAAAAATGCGATCCATGTGTGCACTGCGATGCTTCCAATTGTTGCACTAAATGAAGTTGTCCAACCGCTCCAAACTGCTCCAAAAAGTGCGTCAATTGCAGTTCCGCCGATCCAAGTTTGAATTCCAAACCAACCGCAAGCAACAATTGCCCGAAGCACCGCAGGTATATTCGCTCCCTTCGTTCCAAAACTTGCACGACACAAAACAGGAAACGAAACACCGTATTTCGTTCCGGCGTGAGCATTCAAAACCATCGGGATCAAAACGATACAATTTCCCAAGAGAATCGTGAACATCGCCTGCCACCAATTCATTCCCGCCGCAATAAAACCACCCGCCAGTGTATAAGTCGTAATGACAACGCTCATCCCGATCCAAAGTGCCGCAATATTCCAAGTTGACCAAGTGCGATCTTTTATCGAAGTCGGAGCAAGGTCTTTATTCCAAAGCGGACTTGTGGAAACGTCTTCATTTAATTCCACAATATCGTTTAGATTTTTATCAGGTTCGGTAATCATAG
>JBGTHN010000594.1:0-3553 GCA_041746235.1 Pyrinomonadaceae bacterium
TTCCCGTCTGATACGCTTCAATTCGCCAACGCACACTTTTCGGCGAAATGCTGTATTCGAGAGTTTGATTAAAATTCTGCACCATCGAACTCAAGGCTTCGGAAATTGCCTTGCGAATTGCGGGACCGATGACGGGGAAAAGTGCTTCCGCTAATATCTTCGGATCGCGTAGAACTGATTGTCTGATGTTTTCTTCAACGAGCGGGAGTGTTGCTTCCTGAAGTTTGGAATCTTTTCTCGTCCTGTTTTCGACCGCTGTGGGCAGAACTTCACCAACTTCTTCGGCTTGAACAAGCAAACGGCGAAGTTCTAATATATCTTGCGAACCGTTTTCTATCTCCAAATTTGCTTCATCGGGCGTATTCCCATTACTTGATGAAACTTCGGAAATCTCAAGTTCTTTGTCTAATGTATTTTCTTTAGAAACAGCCATCGTCGAAAATTTAAGTGACGAATTTTACCTTTTTACCTTTTACTTTTTACTTTCAGTATCTGTTTTCGGCAATTTGAAATCGTTCGTCAAACGCATCGCCATTTCGGTAAAAATTTCCGCTATCGCCACCCGGTCAGCTTTGTCTTCACGCAATTCGCTTGATTCGCGTTCGAGTTTTTTCAAAACTTCTTCTTGCCGTTTCTTTAATTCTTCGGTCAGAGTTTTTGATTGTTCGAGGATTTTTTGGCGAATGTCGCTTTCATTTTTCGCCGTATTGTCGCTCATCTTTGCCATTTTTTTGTCAAAATCGTGCGAATTATCTTGTAATTCGTCCGACAATTTTTTGACATCATCATTACGAGATTGTTGCTCGACGGTGATTCGTTCGATCAAGGAACTTACTTCACGATTGATGAAATCCTCTAGTTCATTGAGTTTTCGATGAGTCTCATCTCTTGTTTCTGCAATTTCGTTTTCAAAGCGTTCTTCCAATTTTGAAAAACGCCGTTCAAAATCACGAACCTGAACACCAAATAAAATATCTCTTATTTTATCAATATTCTGTTCTTCTTCGGGTAGCATTTCTTTGTTGTTTGATTTAGTTTTTGTTGCTTTCATTTTTAGGGGACACCTCAAACTTTAATATCTAAAATTGTTTGTTTTGTTTTATTAAATACTTTTGTTATTTCTTCAAAAATTTCTTTAACCTCAGACCAATCTGCTGCTTCTGCTTTTTTTTCTAAATCTGCAAAAAGCCTCGATATATTTGTCAAACCGACGTTACCGCTACTGCCTTTAAGGTTATGTGCTGTATCTTTTATGCTCTGTATATCTTCGTTCGCAATTGCCGTTTTTGTTTCGATAATTTTTTCTTCTGCGTGTTCAAAAAAAACATCTAAAATCTCGAAAACAAATCCTTGTTGATCAGATTCTATTTCCAAAAGACTTTCCAACATCTTCGGTTCAATTATATTTGATAAGGAATGTTGAAGCATATTTTTCTGTAAGTCAAGATTTAATGGTAAGTTATCCATTTTAAAATGTTTATTCAAAAGGTCGGCAATATTTTGTTTTGTGAATGGCTTGCTCAAATAATCATCCATTCCGGCATTAAAACATTTCTTGCGTTCGCTGGCAGTTACGCTTGCCGTAAATGCCACGATTGTTGGATCATTTGTAACATTTTCTTTTTTACGGATAATTTTTGTGGCTTCAAATCCGTCCATTTCCGGCATCTGACAATCCATCAAGATCAAATCGAATTCCTTTGCCATACAAGCCTTTACTGCTTGTAAACCATTTTCTACGGATTCTGATCTCAACCCGATCTGTTTGAGCATTTCTGCAGTAATTTCCCGATTTGTCGGGCTGTCTTCAACAATCAAAATTTTCAATTCTTGTTCACTCCCCGCGTTAAATATTTCGTTTTCTTTTTTTAATTCAAATACTTTGAATTCATCTTGTCGAATTAGATTTATATCGGTTTCACCAATTTCATATTCGCATTCAAACCAAAATGTCGAACCTTCGCCGAGTTTACTCTCAACGCCAATGTTTCCGCCGACCATTTCAACCAATTGTTTACAGATCGCTAAACCCAAACCGGTTCCGCCAAACCTTCGTGTCATCGAAGAATCTGCCTGTGTGAATGGTTGAAAAAGTTTCTCACGGCTTTCTTTGTCTATACCGATTCCGGTATCTGTAACGCTCAAATTTAGTTTTACGACATCTACATTTTTTTCAATTTGAGCAATTTTTAAAACGACCTTGCCCGATTCGGTAAATTTTATTGCGTTGCTGATAAAATTATTTAAGATTTGGCGAATACTGTTGACATCACCGCATATATATTTTTGAACTGAATCTTCTATATCAAGTTCCAAACTTAATTCTTTTTCATCTATCAGAGATTTGAAAAATTCGATTGTCTCTTCGGCGATCTGCTGAATGTTAAAATCTACCTTTTCGCGTTCAAACTTTCCGGCTTCGATCTTGGAGAAATCTAATATTTCATTAACAATATGTGTGAGCAGACCAGTGCTTTTTTTGAGCATTTCCGCATATTTTCTTTGCTCCAAAGTCAGATTAGAATCTATTAGTAAATCCGCTGTGCCGACAATTCCGCTCAGAGGTGTGCGTATCTCGTGGCTCATATTTGCAAGAAAAGCCGCTTTTGCTCTGGCGGCTTCCAATGCTGAATCTCGTGCTTCTGAAATTGCAATTTCCACATCTCTTCTTTCAGTTACATCCTGAAACGAAATAACAGCACCTTTTATTTCACCTTCATCAAGCAAAGGAACACATATATATTCAACCAAAATTTTTGTTCCAAAATCTTTTTTATAAAAGGTTTCGGTCTTAACGTGCGAAGTTTCGCCTTCTTTTAAAACAAAATCTATCGGTGAAAGATCATTTTCTATCTCAAAAGATTCTTTGTCTTTCGCAAAAAATGTTTCGGCGTAATGCTTACCGATTATGTCAGAATTCTTGCAACGGAGCATTCTTTTAGCAGATCGGTTTGCGTAATCTATTCGTCCTTGTAAATCTATCCGACAAATCCCTTCGCTCAAAAATTCCAAGATCATCTCATTGTGGTCGCTGTCCAATTTTTCTATATTTACGGAAACCTCTGTTGCTTTAAATGACATAACTTTTCCTCATATTTAAGATACAAATAATGCACAAAAAAAGCGAGGTTCACAAAGGAACTTCGCTCTCTTTAAAATTAATATGCTCAGTCTTGAAGGGTCCTCAACAAGACTGAGCAAGTAAGAAAGTGGGCTACCCCCGTCCCCGCTCTCTCACAACTGTTCTTTTTCAATTTTTTTTAATTTTATCAAAATGCGGTTTTGCAATATTTCCCCCAATGAATTATTACAAAACCGCAAATTTAATTTTAAGAATAGGTAACTATGCTTTGCTAAATGGCGTTTCCCTCTCGAAAACCTTGCCCCCAATGAAAGATTCTTTTGAAGGAAAACGCCTTTCGCAGTATTACTATATTACAACCAGCGTGCCAAAACTTTTTTTGATTACGCCAAAACTTATAAGATATTTATTTTGAAGCATTTAGACTGCACAATCAAAATTTATGATAATTTATTGTTTTTAGTTTACAGG
>JBGTHN010000595.1:0-3591 GCA_041746235.1 Pyrinomonadaceae bacterium
AATCCGCCGCGAGATCGCCATCGAACGCAAACTAACCAAGCAATTTTCAGCATCGTGCAGAACTTCGTCCATTGCTTCGTCTTTGTCACGAGGTGGTTCGCTCATTAACAAGATCGGCAAAATGTCGGCGGCGACTTCATCATCTTTTGTCATTTCAAGCAAATTCTCGCTTGTAACTTCCGTTTCATTTTTTTCCAGTTCAAAAAGCGTTTCAAAGACAGTTGAAAGTGCGAGTGCCTCATAATCCGTTTCTTCGATTTGCGGTAAAATTTCTTTTCTCAAATCTGCATCGTGAATCAATAATTCGAGCAAGTGCTGTTCGGCAACCGTAACTTTTATGGTGTTGCGTTTGATGACGAGTTTTTTGATCTTTTCACTTTCAAATTGCTCGACATCTTCCGAATTATTTGTATAACGCCGATTTGTCTGGATTTCCTTCCATAAGAAATCTTCTAAAATACGGTCATCCATCTGGAAAAAATGCAACGCCTGTTTCAAAGTCTCGCGTTTTTCGATCGTGTTACGAACAGACGCAACAACAGGCAAAACGTCTTCAACCGCCGCCGCTTTTTGCTTCGGCAATGTAAGGTTGCGATTCCGCACGATTGTTTCTAAAACAAATTGTAAATAAGGTAAGGCGTGTGTTTTATGTTGATCTTTGTAAGCGTCGAAACCTTTTTGGCGGATAAAATCATCGGGGTCGTTTCCTTCGGGAAGCACTAAAACCTTGATGTCGAAATCCTGTGTCAAAAGCGTCTCAATCGCCCTTTTTGCCGCCTTTATGCCCGCACTATCTCCATCATAATTAACAACGACTTTGCGTGCAAATCTGCCCAACAATTTTGCTTGATTTCCTGTAAAAGCAGTTCCCAAACTCGCCACGCAATTTCGCACACCGAATTGATAAAGTGCGATCAGATCAAGATAACCTTCAACCAGAATCCCGTATTTTTGTCGCCGAATTTCTTCTTTATTCTGATGCAGACCATAAAGATGTTCGCCTTTCACATAAGCGGGAGTTTCAGGAGAATTAAGATATTTCGGTTCGCCTTTGTCCAAGATTCTCGCTCCAAATGCGATCGGTTTTCCGTCAATATCCAAAACAGGAAAAATGATTCGACCGCGAAATCTATCATAAACCGCATCTTTGTCCTCATTTATTGTCACCAAACCGCTCTCACGAATTAGCTTTTCTTCAAAACCTTTTTCCTTCAAAAGATTCAAGATCGTGTCCCAAGAATCCGGTGCAAAACCGATTCGAAAAGTCTTGATCGTTTCTTCATCTAATTCACGCCCTTTCAAATATTCCAACGCCGCTTTTGAATCCTGATTATCTTCGTGCAGATGTTTTTCCCAAAACTCCAACGCGATCTGATTTAATTCAATAACCTTATCGGCTAATTTCTTCTCAACTTCCTTTTTCTCTTTCCGCTTCTGAAATGTTTTATCATCAACCGGCTCCGGCAAAGGAATACCCGATTTCTGTGCAACTTCTTCGATCGCTTCGGGAAAACTCAAACCTTGAGTTTCCATCAAAAAAGTAAACGCATTTCCACCTTTCCCGCAACCAAAACATTTATAAAACCCCTTATTCGCACTCACCGAAAAAGAAGGCGTTTTCTCCGAATGAAACGGACAACAACCCATCCAATTCGAGCCTTTCTTTTTTAATTCAACAAAATCTCCGACGATCCGCACAATGTCGGCACGATTTTGAAGTTCATCTATAAAATGTTGCGGGTATAGCATTTATTAAAAGGTAAAAAAGACAAAATAATAAAGATTCAATTGCATTTCTTTTTCGGAACTATTTTGTTGTTGGCACTGGAGGTTTTTCGCCTTTCGGGACAAACCATAATTCGATCTCGGGTTCTTCCTGCGGTTTGCCGTAAATTGTTTTTAGGCGATTCTTTGGAACTTTGTGAGTTTTGGTTAGAATTTTATTTGCCAGCTTATTTATTTTCTTAGATTGTTTTTTGTCGGCATAGATAATCAGATAACCCGTCAGATTTTCATCTTTTAACAATTCTTCGGCAAAGACTGAAAGGTTAGGAGCAAAATCACAACCGAGATGATAGAAACCATTAACAAATTCATCTTTAGGATACTGCTCGTCTGAATCAGGATATTTTTCGATAAATGCAGAAGTTCTTTGAAATCTTTTGACGGGGTTTTTATCTTTGGTTTCAACGCTTTTTTCGGGAAGCGGAACTTCCGCACCTGATGGAACAAGCCAAAAAGATGTTTGTCTTGCATCTGCATCAGGCATACGGACGATTGTGATTCGGGTTTTATCAAATCCTCTTCGATTCGGATAGATTGTTGAAAAAAAACTTTCATACAAAAGATTTGTGCCATCTTGAGCATATTCACCCGTAACAAAAACATAACCTTGAGCATCGGGTTGGTTTTGCAGTTCGATCATAAAGTGATCGTATCTTGCTGACACATCTTCACTGCAAATTTTTCCGAATTCATCAATCAAAACAGCTTGCGGTTCGTCCTGTGCAAGAACAGAAAACTGAACGGTCAAAATTATAAAAGCGGCTATCAAAAGATTTTTCATAAACTATTTATCACTATCTTCCAATTTTATTGTTTCAATTCAACTATTGTAGCACTGTTTCCGCCTACTTTTAACAGGCTTGAAAAAAAGTATTGGTTTTTGAAAAAAAATAGTTTATATTTTCGGAAGTTCTTAAAAATTACTTGTCGAAAGTATAATTTTGACATTTAAGCCTGTCTTACGGTTCTAGCAACGATCTTTCACAATCTGCAAAAGACAAAACCTGTTTTTCAAGCGATATTGCACGATCTGCAAGCGATACTGCACGACCTGCAAGCGATACTGCACGGGTTGCAAGCGATACTGCACGCTCTGCAAAAGAGGTTGCACGACTTGCAAAAGAGGTTGCACGCTCTGCAAACGATACTGCACAGGTTGCAAAAGAGGTGTTTTTTAATGATGGTGATGAAAATAGCTGGTCAAAGGACATTGGATACAAAAATAAAAATATAAAAGGAGAAACTTACAAAATGGCGAAAAGAATAGATAAAACAGCGATCAAAAAACGTGCCGTGAAAATGGACGACGCTTGGAAGGAAGGTGCGTTGGATGTGGAATTTATGGGCGTTAGGCAAACTGATTTGAACGGGCAAATCACCGCCATCGAAGCAAAGGAGGAGACGCTCGACGATCTGCGGGCTCAGGTCAAGATACTCGAAGAAGAAATTCAGGATGATTATGGTGCGTTGGACGATACGCTCGTGAATGTCGGCAACGGCGTGCGTGGCGATAAAGATTTTGGCGACGATTCACCGCTTTACGGGGCGATGGGCTTTGTCCGCAAATCCGAACGTGCTTCGGGCTTGACGCGAAAGACGAAACCGCCGACAAACGGCTGATCTTGAGGTCAGGAACACATAAAATCGGATGCTCCAATCCTTAAAAATCAAATCGGAGGTCAGAACTTTATCAGTTTCTAACCTCCGATTTACTATTGTTTCCAGAACGATCAGACAACTTGCATCTGCTATGATGATTTCTCGATTCATAGATTTTTCAAATCTTCTTCCAATTCCTTTTCATCG
>JBGTHN010000596.1:0-1534 GCA_041746235.1 Pyrinomonadaceae bacterium
CCGCCTAAAGGCGGGACTCAGAACGCGAATTTGATAAATGAAAATTTGGAAGAAAATATTATTAATATTGGTTTGCGTCGGAATTTTGGCGCAGGTTCCGTTTGTTTATCAGCTTTTTCAGAAAAAAAGCCTCGCTCGGAAGATAGCCGAATTGGAAGCAAATCGAAAAGATTCAAAAAATCCAGAGTTCAACGAATTTAAGGGAGTTATCCATGTCCATTCGTGGCTTGGCGGGCACAGCACGGGAGATTTTGAGGAATTGCTTGTCGGAGCTCAGAAAAATGAGCTCGATTTTGTCGTAATGACAGAGCACGCGAATACTTTCTACGACACCTCAATGATGACATTGCGCGGATTTAACGAAGGTGTCCTGTTTATCGGCGGAAACGAGCTCGATACGGAGAATCAAGACCGGTATTTATTACTCCCCGGCAGCGACAAAGCCGAAGAAATGACGCGTGAAAGCAATGAAGAATTTCTCGAGATAGTTCACTCGCAAGATAAAATCGCGATCATGTCCTATCCCGAAAAATATAAGGAATGGGATTCGAAATACGACGGAATCGAAGTATTTAATATGAGCACAAATTTGAAAGGAATTAATGTTCCGTACTTTCTTTTTGATGCGCTCTGGTCTTTTGGTTTTTATCCTGAATTGACGCTTGCGGGCTATTTGAAGCGCCCCCATGTAAGCCTGCGACGATTTGATGAGATTTCAATGAAACGCAAGATCATGCTCGTTGGCGGACCCGATGCGCATTCGAACATTGGATTTCATATTTTCGGCGACGATGCCCAACATAAGTTTTTGAATTTTAAGTTTGATCAATATGAAAATGCGTTTCGAATTTCCCGCACTCATGTTTTGATTGAAATGGAAAAACAATTATCACAGGAAACTTTACTTGGCGCGATCAAAAACGGACATTCATTTCTCGGCTTTGACGTTTTTGCAGATACGACCGGATTTTCGTTTTCGGCGACAAACGGCCGAGAAACACGCATTATGGGAGACGAAATTTCATTTATCGAGAACCAAACCGAATTAAAGGGAACTTCTCCGCAAGTCGCGCAGTTTGTTGTCTTTAAAAATGGTGAAATGATGTGGGAATCGGATCAAACTACTGAATTTGATTTGAAAATCACGGACAAAGGAGTTTATCGGGTCGAGGTATTTCTCAATTCGCTAGGAAAGCCATTTGATCAAATGCCATGGATCGTTTCTAATCCAATATATCTCAACTAAATGGAAAGGAATCTTCGTGAAACTTTTTGCGCGTTTTCTCGGTATAATATTCGAACTTACTTAAACCAAGTCAAAAACCAAATTTTTAGGAGAATTTATTAAAATGTTACGACGCAAATTTTTGAGCGTATTCGTTATTTACGCTTTTCTTGTTCCGGGAGTTGCGCTTGCGCAAGCTTCAAAATCCGCTCCATATTCGGCACCGGCGGAACATATTGAAAAAATAAAGAAGGAAGGGATCGATAATTCGCAGGTGATGAGCCTGGTCAGTTACATGACAGATGTAAT
>JBGTHN010000597.1:0-4860 GCA_041746235.1 Pyrinomonadaceae bacterium
GTTCAGCGGACGATTTCGAGAGTCACTGGTTTGCCAATGCACCAAATTGAAGTTGATGTTACACGACTCGGCGGCGGTTTTGGCGGAAAAGAAGATCAGGCAAATGCTTGGGCGGCAATTTGTGCAGTTGGAACACAATTGACGAAACGCCCCGTAAAATATGCACTTCACCGAATGGAAGATATGCGTATGACGGGCAAACGCCATCCGTATTCGGCGGATTACAAGATCGGTCTTGATGCAGATTTGAAAATAATCGCTTACGAAGCGACCTTTTACCAAAACGCAGGTGCGGCGGCTGATCTTTCAATACCTGTTTTAGAACGCACGCTTTTTCATTGCACGAATTCATACTTTGTCCCGAATGTTTCGGTTGTCGCATATTCGTGCCGAACGAATCTGCCACCAAATACTGCGTTTCGAGGCTTCGGTGGACCGCAAGGAATGTTCGTAATTGAATCAGCAATTGCTCAAGCCGCAGAAGAATTAGGCGTTTCGGTTGCGGAGATTCAAAGAAAAAATTTGATTGAAAATGGCGATGAATTTCCTTACGGACAAATTGCGGAAAGTGAAGCGATAACGAGTTGGACACAAGCCGATGAAGCGTTTGATTTTGCCAAACTTCAAACGGAAGCGGATGACTTTAATAAAAACAGCAAATACTTAAAAAAAGGCGTGGCAATAATGCCGATCTGTTTTGGCATTTCGTTTACCAAAACGCCTATGAATCAAGCCCGTTCGCTCGTTCACGTTTACACAGACGGTTCAATTGCCATTTCGACAGGTGCGGTTGAAATGGGACAAGGTGTGAATACAAAAATGGCACAGGTCGCCGAGCAGACTTTTTCGATGCCGCTCTCAAACGTCAGAGTTCACACAACCAACACTTTGCGAATCGCAAACACTTCGCCAACCGCCGCTTCTGCCGCCGCAGATTTGAACGGCAAAGCGACTTTGATGGCGTGCGAGACAATTTTGGAACGATTAAAAGAAGTTGCGAAAGAATTGGTCGAAGCCGAAACTGTTGCGGATATTTCTGTTCGAGACGGTTTTGTTTTTCGCAAAGAAGAAAAAACCGATATTGATTGGGTAACGCTCGTCAATGAAGCATATTTACGACGTGTGAATTTAAGCGAACACTCGCATTATGCAACTCCGGGAATTAGTTTTGATTGGTCAATTGCCAAGGGACACCCATTTGCATATCACGTTTACGGCACGGCGATTGTCGGCGTAACGGTTGATTGTCTTCGCGGGATTTATGAAATAGATTATGTTAAAAACTGCCACGATTTCGGTAAATCTATGAACACGGCAGTTGACCTCGGACAGATCGAAGGCGGAATCGTTCAAGGCATCGGTTGGATGACGATGGAAGAAATATTCTACGACGAAAACGGCTTGCTCCGTTCAAATGCCCTTTCGACCTACAAAATTCCAGACATTTATTCAGTTCCAAAATTGATCGAAACTGTCCCACTCGAAACCGAACGAGATAATCTAGCGATCTTCCGTTCAAAAGCCGTCGGCGAACCGCCTCTGATGTATGGCATCGCGGCATATTTTGCGATTCGTAATGCGGTCAAAGCGTTCAATGCGGAAAGTTCGCCGAAATTTGATGCACCGTTCACACCCGAAAAAGTGTTGATGAATTTGTATGACCAATTATAAACAACAAAAGCAAAAAAAAAATCATTGACCAAAACGGTTACTTAACTATTCTTTAGCTGTCCTCTTTAGTCATTAGGTCATTTGATATTATCTAAACAAAACATTTCAATCCAATTCAACGTAATAGTAATTCAAATTGAGACCAGATAATATAAATCTATGGCTTTCCCCGATAGTGAAGACAACGAATTTCCGCAAGACGAGATTCATAGCACGCAAGACATTTCCGCTAAACCGAAATATGACCGTTCGATCATTGAAGGGCATCTTGGCAAAGCGGTTTGGAAACTGGCTTATCCGACCGTGTTGGCGAATATTTTCGGCGGTTTGCAAGGTCTTGTAGATCACATCGTCGTCGGAAATGTCGTCGGTTTATACGGAAACGCGGCGATCGGTGTTAGCACACAGATCTTTATCGTTGTGGTTGTATTCGTTGCCTCGATCTTCACGGGAATGGGCATAATGGTCGCACGTTTTGCAGGTGCGGGCGAAGTTGATAAGGTCAATCGCACGGTTTATCAAGCTTTTATTACAGCCATTTTTATTGCCGTAGCGATCATTGCTCCGATAGGATATTTCGCTTCGCCGCTGTTGCTTGATTTTGTAAATGCCGAAGCAGGCGTGCAGGCGGAAGCACTTCCGTATCTGCGAATAATGTTTTTATTCAGCAGCGGAATGATGATCTTTTTTATGTTGAGCGGAGCGTTGCGTTCGGCGGGCGATGCAAAAACGCCGATGGTTTTGGGCATTTCGATAACCATTCTCAATGTGATCTTCAGTATCATACTCATCAGCGGTTTAGGACCGATTCCGTCATTCGGCACAAAAGGTGCGGCGATGGGAACTTGTCTTGCGGCGGGGTTGGTTGCTATATATTCGTTTTGGAATTTGTGGAACGATAAATGGGTAGTTTCAATTCGCAACAAGAACGGTTATATGCCCGATTGGAATGTTATCCGCAAATTGTTCAAGTTCGGTCTGCCCGCTGGATTTCAAGGAATTGCGATGAACATCGGCGGAGTTTTCCTGCTTTCGTTCATCGGTTCGCTCGCTCAAAGTGCGGCGGCACAGGCGGCTTATGCAGTTGCTTACGCACAATTATTTTCTTTGGTAACCTGGACTTCGGTCGGTTTAATGGGAGCGACGGCGGCGGTTGCAGGACAAAATCTCGGTGCGGGAAATCCCGATAGAACAAATTCGGCTGTTCACACGGCGGCACGTTTCGGCTTGATCGGCTCGGCATTTGTCGGCTTTTTCTTTTTCTTTTTCCCGCAGCAATTGCTGGCAATTTTCGGAATTGATGAACCAAACGCAGTCGAGATCGGCGTTCAACTTTTGCGTGTTTTGAGTATTTCGGGAATTTTCGTATCGGTCGCATTAACTTACACAGGCGGTTTGCAGGGAACAGGCGACACAAAAAGTCCGCTCTATATTTCGATCATTTCACAACTCATTCTTCCCTTAGCAATATGTTTTCTCATCAGGGAATTTTCCACACTCGAACCATGGCACATCTGGTTTGCGATCTTCATCGGACATTTTACCCGTTGCATTTTAAGCATACTGCGTTTCAATCAAGGCAAATGGCGGAACATCAAATTTGATATTGAAACAACCATCGGTTAAAACTCACACAAAAAAGTTTGGCATAAATAACATAAAAGTTTAGAATAATCTTTAATATTTTAAGGAGTAGAACACTATGTTTACAAAACACACCAACCCGAAAAGTTTCACACGAATAATCATCTTGACAACATTCATCATTGCTTTACTCGTCATCAACGCATCGGCACAAGATCAAGCGTTTACGGACGAGCAACTTGCGACGCTTAAAAAGAGTGCGAATGAGAAATTAGAGAGCAAAATTTATCGTTCAGTAACGACTATCGAAAACTTTTACGGCGAAGGAGCGAAATATAATAGTGTTAGAAAAACAACGGTTGAAATAGTTCCACCGGATCGTCGTCATACAATTTACGAGAAACGGGATGCCAACGGTGTTGAAATTGATGAATGGATATACATCGGCAAAAAGATTTACCATAAACCCAACAACGGAGATTGGGAAGAATATATTCCAAGTGGAGGCGGAAGCGGAAGCGGATTTGGTGATGGAACCGGTGACGCAGTTCAAAAGATTATGAAAACCCATAATCTCAAAAAAGGTGAGATGGTCAACGGACAAAAATCTGATCTATATGAAATTATCACCGAATGGGCGTATGAATCGGGTTATTCAAAGTTCTATAAGTTAAGATACTGGTTCAATGAAGAAGGTCTTTTCTCAAAAACCGAAACAGAAAACACCTCCACAAAATCTGATGATTTCTATCGCATAACGGTTGATTATACTTACGATCCAAATATGAAGATCGAAGCACCGTTGATAAAGAAACAAAAATAATTATGAAAAACAATAGACATCTTTCTTAGATAAATGTCTTTGGCGGTGATTTGAAGTATTTGGGTTTTTAGCCTGTTTCAACAGGCTTTCCACGTTTCGTGGTATTTAGCCACGCTCATTTATGGCGTGGTGTAGGATTGAAATTGAGTTATGAGGGCGTTTTAACGTCCTTATTCTTCGGCTTAAGCCAATAAAAAAAGGACGTTAAAACGCCCTTGAGTCAGATATATTAAAATCTACCACGCCATAAATGGACGTGGCTAAAACGTGCGAAACGCACGAAAGCCTGTTGAAACAGGCTAAAACCAAGAATCACAAAAATAATTATGAAAAACAAAACACTGATACTTTCCACAATTTGTCTTTTATTCTTAACGCTCGACGGTTTTGGTCAAATAACTACTGTTAAAGAAGCCGAATATAATGAACTTGATGCAATTCAAGAAAAGATTTGGAAATTGAGCCGAACGGAAACGACAATAACCAATGAATATAAAGACAAAGTTATTGTTAAGTCTGAAAAAATTGTCAAAGAATATGAGTCCGAAGACCGCTTCAAAATAACTTATTATGTAACAAACGATGTAAAAAAAATCACTCGTGAGACAATCTATTACGATGACAGAGAGTTTCGACGTGAAAACGAAGGCGAATGGAAGGAGATAGATCGTTCAGGTCCAAGAGTTCCGACAAATTTTATGGTTGAAGAACTGCCAAAAATGGTGCAATGGGGAATTGGTAAATCTACATTTAATAACAAACCCGTCCGTCTTTTTTCGTTT
>JBGTHN010000598.1:0-4004 GCA_041746235.1 Pyrinomonadaceae bacterium
GTCAGTCGTTTGTTGGTTTATTTTCAAACATCAACTATCAACTGACTAAGGACAAATTAAAATGAATTGCGAAAATTTACAATTAAATCTCCCGCTTTATATTGATGACGTTTTATCAAATGATGAACGTGCGTCAATCGAATTTCATTTGCCGAGCTGTCCTTTATGTCGGCAAAAACTTTCGGAATATAAAGAATTAAAAAATGATCTGCGAATGGTTGCACGTCCGGTTATTCCCGCAACTTTGTTAAAGTCTGTCAGGAGTGCCGTCGCTAATCAATTAGATCAGCCGACAATTTATACGGGAACGGAAATTGAGCCGACTTTTACCGAAAAACTCGCACATTGGTTTGTGCCATACAGCGTCGGAACTGTCGTTGCTTCTGTTTTTACTTTTGTGCTTTTGAGTGTTTTATTGACAACAAAGGACGTTACAAACGATATAATTGCCCAGAATCAAACTCCAAAAGATTCATCTATCTTACTGGCAAATTCTACGCCCGACAAGGCTCTTAAAAAATTATCTCTTCCGCCCGAATACGAACAAATCTCGGTTGACGGTCATATACCGAGAGTAAATCCGGCTGGTGCTTTGGTCGCACTTACAAAATCAATCGTTCGCGGAAAAATGAGCGAGGAAGAAGTCGTTATTGTAGCCAATGTTTTTAGTAACGGAGCGGCACAAATTAACGAAATTGTTGAACCACCGAGCGATGATAGAGCATTATTGGAGTTGCAAAAGGCATTTAAAACAAACCCCGAAAGATCTCCGTTCTTGCCTGTAAAACTTGAACAAAATTCACAATCTATGCCTGTAATCATAAAACTTCAACAGGTAAATGTGGTTTATGTAAATCCGAAAACAAACAATAAACAACGAAAATAATTTATTGATAAAACTTAGAATTAACCTCACATCCTCATTTATCTTTCAAATTCCCATACTTGCAACAATGCACTCAGAATTGATATAGCTTTTTATAGTTAGATTTTAAACAAGGGGGCTTATATCAAAATAAAATGAGTGAACAAAACACTTTTAATTTCAATTTTCAAGACATTATTAACGGCGTAGAAAAATCTGCTACGGACGTTTTTGAAGGATTTGCAAAGGCATTTGTCGGCGAAGCTGAATCTTTGCGTGACGGAACTGAGTTTGATGCGGTTGATCTACCTAGAGATTTGGCGGCTCATCGCAATGCACAGACGGAATGGTGGTATTACACGGGACATGGCGAAACCGATTCAGGAAATCGTTTTGGTTTTGAACTCGTCTTTTTCAAACGCCGAACTGATCAGGATAAATTCGGTCCGGTGCCGTTAAGACTTTTCGGCAATCCGATCTATTTCGCACATTTTGCAATAACCGATTATCAACATAAATCTTTTCGTTATTCGCACCGCAAAAGTTCAAACGGTTGGTTTGACAAACCTGCTTCTTCAAGTGAGAAACATTTTCATTTGCGACTCGGCGATTGGTCTTTGCGAGAATCGAACGGTGGACATATTTTACGTGCGACGATTGGTGACGATATTACATTTGAAGCGACTTTAAATCCGAAAAAGAAACTTATACTTAACGGAAAAAATAAAGACGGCGTTTCATATAAAGACGAAAATGAAGCATCCAGATATTTTTCATACACAAGAATGGAAATGGATGGCGATATTATCTGGAACGGAGAAACCGAACATTTTACTGGTTCGGCTTGGATGGACAGAGAGTTCGGAACATGGACACCGACAGAAAATCAGAAAGGTTGGGATTGGTTCTCGATCCAATTAGACAACGAAACCGAATTGATGTGTTACCAACTTCGTAACAGCACAAATGGAATTTCGCCATATTCAAGCGGAGTTTTTATTGCCAAAGACGGCGAATATACACCACTCAACAACGAAGATTTTACGATCGAACCGACCGGATATTGGAAAAGTCCGCGAACAAAAGCTACTTATCCGAGCGGTTGGAAAATCAATGTTCCGAAATTTGATCTGAGTTTAAAAGTTTCGCCAGTGATTCAAGATCAGGAATTAGACACACGCGGAACGACAATGATTATTTATTGGGAAGGAGCGTGTCACGTTAGAGGAACTTCCAACGGTGAAAAGGTTTCGGGTAATGCTTATGTTGAATTGGTTGGTTACGACCGTTCTCACGAAAGTCCGAATCTTGCGTATTTTTTAATGGGAAATCAATTTGAATTCCCTGCAAAATCTTTATTTGGATAGTTTAACATTGTGAACGCCGGATTTATTTCGGCGTTCACTTTATTTATCTTTACAAAATCACTCACAACTCTGCTACAATATATCCAGCTTTCCTTTTTAACTAAAAATAATCCTTGTTTTATTAAACAAAATCAAGTATAAATAAGAAAGTAAAACATTTTTTAACAGTGTTGTGCATTCCCATTATATCCAACGATATTCACCCCCCGACTTCGAATTCGGGATATTTACATTCCAAGGAGGAAAGCAGTATGTTAAGCAGAAATTCACGCTTATTGATGTGTTTATCAAGCGTGTTTGTTGTTATTATTCTGCTGATTACGCCAAATTTGGCACAATCAGATCCGAATCCAAATTCACCTGCACCTGTTCTTTTAAGTGAAACAGACGTTTCAAGAGCATTGGTGTCAGATTCAAATGGAAAATCAATTACCCTTCCAAATGTTAAAAGTAAGGCATTTGATCTAAATTCCTACGTTAATCTATACATTTCAGACGTTGAACTTATGCAAGGCGAAGGTGCAAATGCTTTTCGTGTTTATGCAAAAGATTCAAAAAACCGACTTTATCGCTTCCCTATTGAAGCAATTAACCGTGTTCATAAACAAAAACCGATCTATGCCATTACCGTAAAATTACGGGACGAGATTGGATTTTGGGAACAACCTGCTGAAACTGGTGATTTGCTGATAACGGTTACTTGGCGAGGTTTGGCAAGCAATTCGCTTTTATTGGGTTTAGGAAAAACGGGCGGATATGATTTTCGTGTTGAAACAAAAAAAGCCGAAGTTGCAAAGAATGACGATACCGATTCTGCCATAACTGTCGGTTATAAATGGTCTGGAGATCGCAAACGATTTTTGGAGCAAGCAGCGTTTGGTCCGACAGATGCACTCGATCAGAGAGTTAGAAGAATCGGTCTGAGAATTTGGTTGGAAGAACAATTTAATGCTTCATATCCAAGCCTGAATAATCCATATCCGAATTTGATATTAAAACCGTCCGATTCGAGTGTTGGCTGTCCGAACACTTTACCAACTGCAGAACGGAATGAATGTTTTCGAAATTACTATTCACAATATTTGAATCAACGATGGACGATCAAGGAAATGTTTTACGGCGATGCTCAACTTCGGCATCGTGTCGCATTAGCCTTGAGTCAATTGTGGGTTACGTCGGGCGAAAGTATAGATCAGGCGAGTCATATGGTTGAATATCACAAGGTTCTTTCAAGAAATGCTTTCGGAAATTACCGAACATTGATGAAAGAAATGACTTTGAATCCGGCGATGGGTGATTATCTCGATATGAGAATAAGCACGAAAAATAGTCCGAACGAAAATTATGCGAGAGAGATTTTGCAGCTTTTCACGATCGGATTATTTAAACTCAACCAAGACGGAACTCAGCAACTCGACGGAAATAACGAACCGATTCCGACCTACGATCAAAATACTGTAAATAATTTTACGAAAGTGTTTACAGGTTGGCAGCTTTGTAATAATGCAACGAGTCCTTCATGTCCGAGTTTTGTTGTTGGAACACCGAATTATATTGATCCGATGTATGTTCCAAATCAAAGTTCGCACGACAGAACTGCGAAAACTTTGCTTGATTATCCGAATCCTGTAAATAAGAATATTCCCGCAAATCTAAACGGCGAACCCGAACTTGAACTGGCACTTGATAATATATTTTATCATCCGAATGTCGCTCCGTTCGTCAGTAAATATCTGATCCAACAACTTGTTACAAGCGATCCGACTCCGGCT
>JBGTHN010000599.1:0-7938 GCA_041746235.1 Pyrinomonadaceae bacterium
AGAATCAGAAGAATACGGCGTTCGCGTAAGAAATCGGTTAAAACTTCCAGTAAAGATTTGCCGCCTGTTTCCTGAACGCCGAGCGTTTGAGCAATCATTGAAACGACAAGTTCGGGGTTATTTAAAGCGGCGAGTTCGATAAAGAAAACACCGTCCGCGAAATCTGCTGATAATTTTTCTGAAACCGCCTTTGCAAGACTCGTTTTGCCGCTTCCGCCCGTTCCGGTCAGAGTTAGCAGACGAAATTCGTCGTCACCAAAAAGATTTTTTAGTTCTGTAATTTCGTGTGAACGTCCGATCAGCCATACCGGATTTTGCTTTTCGCTATTTGTTATTAATCCATCGCAGTCTGTCGAATCAATCACTGCCAACTGCCGACTGCCTTTGCCAAATACTTCAAAAATTTCCGCCACGAAAGAATAACCGCGTCCCGGAATCGTAACGATAAAACGATTTTCATCTTTTTTCTCGCCGAGTATTTTTCTGAGTGCAGCAACGTGAACCGTCAGATTGTTTTCTTCGACAAACTGATCCGTCCAAACCTTGTCCAAAAGGTCGTTTTTACTGACAACTTTGCCTTTATTTTCGATCAAAACAAGAAGCAGATCCAAAGCTTTTGAATTGACATTAACGAGTTCGCCGTCCTTTTTAAGCACGCGACGGATCGGGTCGAGTGAGAATTCCTTGAAGTAAATAGTTGATTTTAGTGCCGTTTCCATTCGTTTAGCAACTTTTAGGAATTTTTAGTCCAAAAATTAGAGACATTTAGCAAGCCTTTCAGCAAAAATGAAATCGCTTTGAAAAATTCGCGGCTTGAAGGCGAGTTTAGCAGAAGCCTTTAAGAATGGAAACAAAATTTTTAGTGAAATCTTTTATTAGCAAAATTAAAAAATGATGGAAAAAGCAACAAAAAGAAGAATCGAGATCAGCGTTGAAACACACGAAATCAAAATCATACGCATCCGCGGTGGCTTAAATATTACGTTTTGCGACCATTGCGGAGAGGAAAAGTCGTCATTTACTTCCGAAGAAATCGCGGGGTTTTTGAAAATTTCCGTCGAAGATGTTTGCGGCGATATTGAAACTGGAAAATTTCATTTGACTGGAAACGAAAACGGAAAAGCCTTGATTTGCGGTGATTCGTTTCGTAATGAAGGACAAAAATATAAATAAAAGGAGATGAAAATAAATGGTTTATTACATAATTGATGTCAGATTTCCAAAGGCTTTTAAAAGAAGCGATGAATTTCACAACCGAATTGTTATTGATGAATCAAAACCGAGTATGGAAGATTTCGAGTTTGATTATCTTTATCATTTCGTCTATCCAAACCAGTCAATTAATAAGATTGTTCGTGATACGAAAGGATTTATACTCAATGCAAAATTAGGTTATCAATCGGTTGATATGATTCGCCTGTGCGGTCATGGTGACAGCGGTAAATTACAATTCGGCATGGGATTGAACGAGTCGAACGCGGGCGAATTCAGTGAACTCGCCCCGTTTATGAAACGCGATCTGTATCGTGTTGGCGTTGAGATTCACGGTTGCGGAGTCGGTAGTGATACATCAATCATCGGGAGAAATGCCACGATCAACAATCCCGCGTGCGTTCCCGGTTCGACTCAAAACGGCGACCGCGGACTAAACTTTTTGAAAAAACTCGCCAAAGCGGTAAATCGAAACGTAGTAGCCGGAATCAACTGCCAAACCGTTTATCTTCAAGACGAGAACTGGAAATTTGAAGGACCGACACTTACCGTCAAACCGGATGGCAACAGTTGGCTCAAATAATTCAAATGGAACAAATACTAGTCGTTTGAAATTACGAACCGGATAAAAAGAAGAAATTTGTCATTGCTAAGGTGGAGCAAGAAGTTCATACAGGTTGATTTGAAAATTAAATACTAGATTTGTTTCTTTCGCGTTCCGGTCTCCAAATTGGTTTCGTGAGGAAACAATGAAAACCGGCGGATTATTAAAACATTGAAAATCCGCCGGTCAAAACAAAAATTAAAACAAAGGAGAAAATTAAATGAATAATTTTGCAAGTTGGTTCGGAGTTGGTATCAAAGGCGGCGGGAGTATCGGTCTCGGCGGTTTTGAAACGATGGAAGGTTATATTTCAAATCTCGGAATGATTAATCACAGTCATTCTATCAATATTTCATATTTAAGACTCGGTCCCGGACTCGGTGCAGGAATAGGAATGTGTGCGATATTTGTTTTTAATTGTATGAATCCGCAAAATCTGCACCAAAAAAACGATTCGAGTTGGAGTATCAATGTTTCGTTGGGCGGAAAATGGAGCGATGTCGCTAAAGTTTTGGGAAATTCCAAAATGTTAAAGATCGTTCCGAAAGTAGTAAGTGGAATAACAAAAGCCACAAGAAGCGAAATTGACGACATACGCAATATTTCTTCCTATCTCTATACGACTTACGAATTGACCGATCTAACGCGGGACAAGGTTATAGTGGTTGATATACCTCTTGCCGGAGTCGGACTTGAACTTTCGGCACAACAGCTTTACGGAACGATTTACATCGGCGATTTGATGATGCAGGAACAAAATCTGGATAAAAGCGGTGTGCCTTCAGGAGCAAAAAGACGCGGCGAGTTATAAAACTTTGTGTTTTCCAAAACAAAATGTTTTGTTTTGTGTCTGTGGATTTTGCAAGTTTAATTCAGTTTGCTCATCAATAGTTAAATAGTTTGGTGGAGTCTTTTAAATGGATGATTGAGCTAGCTTAAAATTTGTTTTTATTAATTTGTTACGAGGTAAATATGAAATATGTTTGGATGGTAATTTCGGTGTTATTACTCAATATTGGAGTTTATTCGCAAGACAATGTTGTTCTGATCGCACATAACAATTATCTGGTTGGCGGAACACAAAATGGAAAATGGTTAAAACAAGATGAAGTTTTAAAGAATTTTGGGAAACCTGAAAAATTTATCGGTTTTGATTCTTTCAAAAACGCAAAGTTGTCTGAAATTTACGGCATCCTCCGTCAGTTGGGTTGCAGTGCAGATGATTTTTACTTCAGCGAAACGGCAAAAGTTCCCGAAAATGGTTTTGACGATGACACTTTAAAACCTATTTTGGCAATCGGTGCAAGTGCAAAATGGAATCCGCTTCCGCGAATGCCGAAAAAAATCAGTTTAACAAATAAAACTTATCAAAAGATCGCTCTTGATTTTCTCAAAACAAAAGGAATGAGAATCAAAAACGTAAAACTTGAAAACGCCTTTTCCATTGATCTCGAAGGTGATGGAACGGAAGAAATTTTTCTTGAAGCGACGAATTATAATGATAAAAATGGCGAAATTAGCGGAACTGCTCGTGCCGGAAATTATTCGTTTGTGTTGATAAGAAAAATTATCAAAGGTAAAGCGAAAAACTTTTTGATTGAGGGCGAGTTTCATCCGAAAAAGCCAGAGCAAGAAGATTATATTACCGAATTTGATCTGTCGGCATTTGCCGATCTCAATGGCGATGGAAAAATCGAAGTCGTTCTCGAAAATTTGTATTCATACGGCGGTGTGTCGAGTGAAATTTATGAATCGGATAAAGGTGTTTTGAAAAATGTTTTGTCCGTCGAATGCGGAGATTAAATATATAAAAACATTAGCGATAAAAAACGGAAAAGTTTTATTGAAGTAGAAATTATGGGATTGTCGGATTATTAAACAAAGGATATTTATGAAAAAAGGAACAAAAATTGTTATCGGCGTAGTCATTACAATCCTTTTGCTAATCGTTTTGGCAATCGGATTGGTTGTTGGCGGATTTTTTGGATTTGTTTTTTTAACCGAACAGGCACGTAAAAAACATGACCAAAAAGTAGAGCAAGCGAAAGTTGACGGAAGAGAATTTGGAAAAACTACAGACCAGAATGGCTGTATGGAAAAAGGATTTTTGCGTGATGAAAAAGGAGAATCTTTTTATTCGGGCGTAGCGTTTGTTGACGAATGCCTAAAATCAAGCAAACCAATCCCTGATTTCTGCGACGGCGTGCCTTATGACGCAAGTGTTGATTGGAATCACGAACAATGCAAAAAGGTTGGTCATAACACGCAATCTTGTTTTCATGCGTTTGTTGCCAAAGAAAGATTTTGTGACGGAAAAAAAATAGATCAAGCGGGAGTTGACGGAAGAGAATTTGGAAAAACAACCGACCAGAATGGGTGTATGGAAAAAGGATTATCGCTCAAAGCAACAGACCGTTATTTGAACGATGCGTTTATTTCTGAATGCTTAAAATCAAGCCGACCAATTCCAAATTTTTGCGACGGCGTGCCGACTCGTGAAAATACATCGGAGGTAAGAGATAAATGGCTGGCAGAACAAGAAGCCGAAAAATGCCCTAAACACCCTAATAATAAAACTTGTCTTCAGACGATACACGGCAAACACAGTTATTGTTCGTATGGAACAGGTACGAAAAAACTAAACGAAAATGCAAATCGTCAACAAGATAAAAAATTCTGACCGGTTTGTAGTCTGGTTATCATTCATGGTTGGACTGAATGCCAAAACATTATATCGAGTTCAGGAATTAACCGATCCTTCGCGGCTTGTGATTAATCTTAAACATTAAATTAAATGGTTTGGAAAATAAGGAGGATTTAAATTATGACGCAAGAAGGTGTTATTCAACCGGAAAATTACTTTTGTCGGAAATGCTATACGGAAATAACAGCGACAAATCCCGAATGTCCGCAATGCGGCAAAAATATGCAAACTCAATCACATATTAAGAGTTTGGGCAAGGTGCTGATCGGACTCGGCGTTTTTATTACGGTTTGCGGCGGGATGTTTATTTTAATCCTGATTGCCGTACTTTTATTTGCCAAAATGAGTGATAAAGATGTCTTGACGGCTCTTGCCGCATTTGCATTATCCGGTGCGGTTTGCATGACGGGAGTAGCCGCAATTATCGGTGGTGTGTGGCAGGCGAAACACGGCAAGACAAGCAAGATGTTCGCTTGGATTTTTATCGGTTTGGTCGTGCTGATTCTTATATTCGGAAGAGTTTTTTCGTTTTTGAACAATTAATAAAGAATTGAAGACAAGAAATCTAAGAAGGTCTTTGCTAATAATCGAATGAGAAAGCGGGAGACTTTTACTTCCCAACTTAAAATCTATGACAGAAAAGAGTTCAAAATCAAACATATTGGCACACTGGTATTTTACAAAGGAGCAGTGGAATCAATATCTCTATTATGAAAAGTTGAAATTTGAAAGCAGTAATTTGGTTGATGTTCGTAAAATCCTGACTTTTGGTGTTCCCGTAATGGTCTTAATTGCCATCATGGGGGCAGCAAAGGGCGGTTTGGCAGTATTTTTTTTCGTTCTTATTATCGGAAGTTTGTTTTTAGGATTTTGCTACTTGATTCATCGTGCTGTTCGCAAAGTTGCCGAGCAGAGATTACATACTCTAACGGGCGAAGTAAAAATTACTAAATTATGGGTTGATATTAACGGCGTAATTTACGATTGGCGGGGAAGATGGAGCTTGCCGAAAATCTATAAAGAATACGTTGATACAGGTATGGGAAAAATGCTTTTGCTAAATTTCATCTGCACGGGTTCGATGTTTGTGAGAGGCTCACGGCATCCGATTGAGAAAAAATTTCTTGTTCCCGTCCCACACGGCAAGGAATCGGAAGCAGATTTTATTATTACGGAAATTACCAAAAACTATTTTGTGAAATAATTTATACACGGATTTTTTAATATGCCGCAACCACAAACATCGCCGGAAGTTTTAGCCCAATGGAATTACGAACCTGATTTATGGCGTGATTTTCTTGAATACGAATCCACGATTTACAAGGGAAGCGTGAGATTAGCTAAACATCTTTTTTTCGGGGTGTTGGTCCTTACGATTGTGATTGTCATACCGCTTGTGATAATTCCAACCTTGATATTTGATCAATGGACTATAGATGCTTTGGGTCCGGCAATAGCGTTGGCTTTTGCCGGAGGAATTTTTCTTGTTTTAACCGCAGCTTTTTGGATTTATCGGCGGGAAAGATGGAGACGTTTGAATGAGCGAACGGGCGAAGTTGTTATTTCGCTCGATGGCGTTAAAACTAACGGAATAAGTTTTAATTGGAGTTTGGGAGAATTCGGTTTGTCATTTAATAAAGTCGAACGAAAAACAGTTTCCGTCAGTCCGGGAAAAAGTTTTGAAATTCTAGAATTTTACATAGTAAATCATACAACTTCCGGTGAGGGACGAACACGGGAAAATTTTGAATGTCGAGTTCCGATTCCTTTTGGTAAAGTAGCCGAGGCGGAAAATATTATGGCTCGACTTCGCACAAGCCTTGTATCAGCCGAACAGGAATGGATCAAGAAACATTTCGCTCTCGGACACGATTTTTCACTTAGTATTTGCAGAAGGTGTGGCGACACGCTCACAGAATCTACATTTTTCTCACTTATTAAGTGTAGAGGTTGATTTGACTGATTTTCAATTGGTTTGAAGATGGAATAAATAATAAGCGAAGATAAATATGAATAAACAAATATGCCAAAAGTGCGGTAATGTAATTGCGAATGATTTTAACCAAACACTCTCGTTTTGCACAAGTTGCGGGGAGAATATCAATTTATCAACACAAACTGATAAAACAATTCCTTTGGCAAATGCCGGAAATCTATATTCGCCAACACCTCAGAATTACAACGCAAAATCGGGCGGAAAAGGTTTTTATTATTTGTTCGGTTGTTTGGGTTTATTAGGTGCAATGATTGTTTTCTCGGCAGTCGGTTTTTTCGGTTATTGGTGGTGGTCGGCGAAAAAGTCGGAGGAAACGGGAAAAATTGTTAAACCGACATCGCAAACCGTGCGTTTTATTACGAATGAGCCGGAATCGCTTGATCCGCATCAAAACGGAAGTAAGCCGATAATCAGCAACGCTTTGTTTGACGGTTTGGCGGAATACAATAATAAAAATTCCGATCTAACACCATCTCTGGCGACAAAATGGGAGAAAAATGCTGACGCAACCATTTGGACTTTTTATTTGCGGAAAGATGCAAAATGGACGGACGGCAAACCGATTACGGCAAATGATTTTGTCTATTCGTGGAAACGTCTTCTGGATCCCGAAGAAAAACTTTTTTATGAAGCATTTTTGCTTTACGTTATAAAAAACGCCGAACTTTACAACACGAAAAAAGCAAAGGTAGAAGATGTCGGTGTTCGGGCGGTTGACGATTACACTTTGGAAGTAACTATGGAAAAACCGACACCGTATTTTGACAAACTTATCGGTTTGAAGGCTTTTCGTCCCGTTCCGCAATCGGCGATCGAAAAATTTGGCAGCGAATGGACAAAATCGGAAAATATCGTAACTTCCGGTGCGTTCAAATTGGTCGAAACATCGCCAAAAAACCAAACCGTCGTCGAACGCAATCCGCAATTTTGGAACAATGGCGATACGAAACTCGAAAAGGTCGTTTTTATCTCTTATGATAAAGTCCCTGCCGGAAGCGACTATCCCGAAAAGACTTTTAAACGCTACGAAAATGGGGAAACGGATGCTGTTCTCATAATGTCATCGCCGGATGAAACTATAAAAAATAGAAAAGATTTTACACCTAAAAAAAATGAAAATACAATATTTTTAAATCTCAACACCACTGTAAAACCGTTCAGCGATGTTCGTGTCAGACGTGCTTTTGGTCTGGCTATAGACCGTGAAAAATTAAAAGAAAAAAATCTCTCACAGTTCCCAAGAGTTTCGTTCATTCCCGAAATAAAAGGTTATGAAAATGCCGGGAACGGCGGCTATCAACCAGTTGAAGCAAGAAGATTATTAGCCGAAGCAGGTTATCCAAATGGGCAGAATTTCCCCGATATCGAATATATCTATAATACAAATGAAAGAAACCGCAACTTTGCCGAATTTGTCAAAGC
>JBGTHN010000600.1:0-7660 GCA_041746235.1 Pyrinomonadaceae bacterium
CCGTAAATTTATTCGTGAAGTTTTCGACATCATCATAGGCTTTTGATTTACGCTGAACCATATCTTCGTCCCAAGCCTTCATTTTTTTGAGAAGTGCTTCGCCATTTTTTCGGACGGAATCGAATTTATTATCATTCGGCAAAGATTCCAAAAGTGATTCAAGCCGCTTCTGTTTTTCATATAGATCGTTGACCATATTGTGCATCGTCCTCAATTCGGTTTCCATCGCCGACATCAATTGATGATACTCTTTGTATGTTTCCAAAGTTGTCGGATAGATCGGATTGGCGAGAATGTCTGCTGAGGTCGAAATAGTTTGTCCGCCCATTTTCACGGTGAAATTATATTTGCCCGGTGACGCTTTGTGTCCACGATAGCTTGCTTCGATATATACATCCTGCACACCGGGAGCAGTCGGATAACGCATATCCCAAACAAATCTGTTTAAACCTTTCGATTTTGGCAAAGTCGGTTCGGCATCGGGTCCGCCATCATATTCCTTGAAGTCTTCGTCATTTTTTGAAGTAAATGTGCGGACGAGATTTCCGCTTGAATCTTTTACTTCCAAAGTAATGTGTTCGTCTTTTTTAAGTTCAGGCAAATTGTAATAGAGAACAATACCATTTGCCGGATTTACTCCTCGAAATGGATTGCTTCCATCAAAATTTTCATTTGTTCTATTTAATTCACTAAAACCATTAGCGAGATAAGCATCAGCGGGAGTATAAATTGAAAAAGGTGCTAATTCCTTTTTATACTGACGCAAAACATTCAAATCATCCAAAATCCAAAACGATCTGCCCGAAGTCGCAGCGATTAAATTTCCTTTATGCACACGCAGATCGGTTATCGGTGTAATCGGCAAATTCATTTGAAACGGCGACCAATCTTTTCCGCCATTCCAAGAAATAAATACGCCGAGTTCGGTTCCGGCAAATAATAAATCTTTTCTAACTTCATCTTCACGCACGACTCTTGTAAAAGCATTGGAAGGTATGCCGTTGTCAATTTTTGCCCAACTATTTCCATAATCCGTAGTTTTGTATAAACCCGGACGATGATCGTTGAATTTGTAACGGGTTGTCGCAATATAAACCGTTCCTTTATCAAACGGTGAAACTTCAATCGCATTTATCAAACATTCTTCAAGACCTTTCGGCGTAACATTTTTCCAATTCGCACCACCATCTCTCGTTACATGAACAAGTCCATCATCACTTCCCGTCCAAATTACGCCTTTCTCGTGTGGCGATTCCATAACATAAGCAAGTGTCCCGTAATTTTCCGCACCAACCGCTTCGTTTGTATATGGTCCGCCGCCTTTGCCTTGTTTTTCTTTTTCGTTGCGTGTGAGATCGGGCGAAACTTCTTTCCAAGTTTTACCCATATCGCTCGTTTTCAATAAATATTGTGAGCCGTGATAAAAAGTGTTCGGCTCGTGTTTGCTCCAAATGATCGGAGCATTCCAGTTATAGCGATACTTCATATCTTTGGCATCCATTCCCAAATATTGGATCGGAGCCGCCATAATATTTGTTCCGGCTTTCGCTCTAACATCAATAACTTCAATAGTTCCTTGATAACTTCCGCCTAAAACATAGTCGGGTTTATCGGGATCAAATGCGAGAAAAGCACTTTCGCCACCTGCCGAAGCCGTCCAACTTCCGGTTGTAATTCCACTGCTTCCAAACTCCCGACTGGCAATTTTTACCGATGTATTATCCTGCTGTCCGCCATAAATATTGTAAGGAAACATATTATCAACATTGATGCGATACATCTGTGCCGTCGGCATATTGTCTTGTGTTGACCAAGTTTCGCCCTTATTAAAAGTTATCGCCGCACCTCCATCGTTGGAAATTATCATATTTCGCGGATTGTCTGGATTTATCCAAAGGTCGTGATAATCGCCATGCGTTCCACCCAAAACTTCCCATGTTCGACCTCCGTCATTTGAACGCAGATTCGGTGCGGACAAAACATAAACCGTGTTTTCGTCTTTCGGATCAATAAATAATTCGATGTAATACCAAGCTCTCTGCGTCAAACGGTTGTCATCCGAAATTCTGCTCCATTTTTTCCCGCCGTTATTGGAAACAAATAAACCGCCCGCGTCTTTTTCCGTGTCGCTCTCGATCAAAGCATAAACTTTATCGGAATTTGAAGGACTCACAGCAATCGCCATTTTGCCCATTTCTTCCGGCAAACCTTCGGTCATTTTCTCCCAAGTCTCGCCGCTATCGGTTGATTTATACAAACCGCCGCCCGGTCCGCCACTAATTACTTTCCAAGGGCGACGACCATATTCCCACGTTGCCGCATACAAGATCCGTGAATTATTCGCATCCATCGAAAGTTCGGAAACGCCAGTTTTATCATCCACATACAAAATATTTTGCCAAGTTTTTCCGCCATCAATTGATTTATAAAGTCCGCGTTCTTTTGAATCACTATACAAAGCACCTTGAGCCGCAACATATAAAACATCGGGATTTTTCGGATGAACAATGATCCGCGAAATATGCTGAGTCGCATCCAAACCCATCTTTTTCCAGGTCTTTCCTGCATCGGTTGATCTATAAACTCCATCTCCGTGATGCGTCATTACACCACGAACAGCGTGTTCACCCATTCCGACATAAACGACATTTGAATCGCTTGGGGCAACCGCGATCGCTCCAACCGAACCTGTCTTAAAATATCCATCCGATATATTTTGCCAAGAAACTCCCGCATCTTCCGTCTTCCAAACTCCGCCGCCCGTCGTTCCCATATAATAGGTCTTGGAATCACCGATAACTCCCGTCGAAGCAACCGAACGACCACCACGAAACGGTCCGATCGAACGCCATTTCATCGCACTAAAATAACTTTTCCCTTCATCGGCAGAACTGTTTTTAGACGTTTGTGAAAATGAAAAATTTACGGTTAAACAAAAAATAATTAACAAGAGTAGTTTTTTTGACATAGATATTCCTCAATGATTTACGGTTTTATATTTTTACATTTACAGACAGAATTCTCTGCAAATGAACAGGCTGAATTGTAAATTGCTTTTTCTGACAAAATTATACTTCGTAGTTCAATTTTTCGCAATTAATGCATAAAATTGAATTTTAAATCAAGAGTTTGCCGACAAATTATGCAAATGAACACAAATATGACTAGATGAAATTTAATTGTGGGTGCAACGGCTTGTCCTTGCTCATGAGCCGAATGGCGAAAACGTATTACAAATTTATTTTGTTGTTGAATTATTTTAAGTTAAAATGTATTTGAGGTTAAAAATGAATAAAATCAAAACAATCAGCGTTGAAAAAGACACTTGGGTTTTAGAATTGCCTGCCGAAATTTGCTCACGCGAAGGCTTTGCCGAAGGAACGCTCGCAAGTTTGACAGTTAAAAACGGAGCAATCCAAGGAACATTAATTCATCCAACCCAAAAAGCAAAACAATCCGCTGAAAGATTTATTAATAAATACGGCGATTTTATGAAGGAGATGGAAGAGATTGACGGATAAAGAAATCTTCTATCTCGATTATATTGACGCAGTTGATCTACACTTCGCCTTAATGAAAACTTGGGGCGAAATTCGTTTTGGGGTTGAAAACAGAGACTTAATCGAATCCGCCTTAGCTCGCCCAAAACACGCCGCAATTTATGAAAATGCTGACATCATCCGCCAAGCCTCAAGTCTTGTTTTCGGACTTATCAAAAATCATCCGTGGACAGGTGGAAACAAACGCACAGCGAGTTTTTTGATGAATGAATTTCTGTTCCGCAACGGCTTTGAACTAACTGCAACCTCAAAAGATTTATACGAAATGTCTTTAGCCGTGGAATCAGATAAATGGAAAGTTGACGAAATCGAAAACTGGTTGCGTCCACTTATAAGAAAAGTGTAATTTCTTGCAAAAAAAAGTCCGAAATCCTTCAACTTCGGACTAATCTGAGATTTGAGATTTGAAATTAAAAATTGTAAGTATTCGCACCAATCAAACTATCTGCAATTCTCTGACGAGCCGCGATTGTGTTCATCGGTGAATTGTTTTTTGTAAAACGCTTGAGAGCCGCGAGCATCATTCGCAGGTCGTCGCCTTCGGCAAAACCTGCGATTGTGTTTTTTGCAGTGGCTTCGACTTTTTGAATTGCGTCGTTGCAGAAAACTCCTGCCGCATCAATGTATTTTGAAGCAGACTCTTCGCCGTCTTTTGTCGCAATTTTTATTGCACGCAAAACCGCGGTCTCCATTGCGTATGCTTGCATAATTATATCAGCACAACCCATCAAGATTTCTTGTTGGTCTTTGAGTGTCATCATAAATTTCTGAGCTGCACTTCCCAAAACCATTAAGGCAACTTTTTTCGCGTTGCGGGCGAGTTTTAATTCGGTTGCAAGCGTTTCTGTATCTTCATCGAACGATATTACGGGATTCAAAATTTCCTCTTGCAAAGCCTTTGCCGCACCAAGCAAACCTAATTCGCCTTTCATCGCACGTTTTAGAAGCATTCCCGGAATCAACATTCTATTGATCTCATTTGTTCCTTCAAAAATTCGGTTAATTCGTGCATCACGATATGCTTTTTCCGCCGGATAATCTGCCGAATATCCCGCGCCGCCGTAGATTTGCACCATTTCGTCAACGACATAATCGAGAACTTCCGAGCAGAAAACTTTATTAATTGAAGATTCAACGGCATATTCTTCGATGGATTTTAATTTTTTCGCTCCGTCCGTTCCGTCGCCGATCAAATTATCAATCATTCCAACCGTGCGATATGTGATGCTTTCTGCAACCCACGTTTTGATCGCCATTTCGGCAAGTTTGTGTTTGATCGCACCAAATTTTGCGATCGGTGTTTTAAATTGTTCACGCTCATTTGCATATTGAATTGCGTGATGAATCGCTTGTTTCGCTCCGCCCGTTACGGATGCACCGAGTTTGAAACGACCTACGTTTAGCACGTTCAAAGCGATCTTTGCACCGTCGCCGACTTCACCGATCAAGTTTCCAACAGGTGTTCTTGCATCCGACAAAATAAGCGGTGTTGTCGAAGATGATTTGATTCCCATCTTATGTTCTTCCGAACCTGGACGACAATTTTCACTGCGTTCCATCATAAACGCCGAGAATTTATCATCTTCGCCGTCAACCTTTGCAAAGACGATATAAAAATCTGCAAATCCGCCGTTGGATATCCACATTTTCTCGCCGTTCAAAATATATTCCGTGCCGTCTTCAGAAAGCCTCGCCACACATTTTGCTCCCAAAGCGTCCGAACCCGAACCCGCTTCCGACAAACAATATGCCGAAACTTTTTCGCCCGAAACGATCTGCGGAACGTATTTTTTCTTCAATTCTTCCGAACCGAAAAAGACGATCGGTAACAAACCGATCGAAGAATGTGCTCCAAATGTCGTCCCAAATCCGCCACCGCGTCCACTCATTTCGGCAACAATTACGCCCGAAACCTGATCTAAATCCAAACCGCCGTATTCTTCGGGAATATTCGCTCCGAATAATCCTAACTCACCAACTTTTTTCACCAAATCTCTGGCAACTTGCCATTCGTGATTTTCCATTCTCTCAAGATTCGGGACGACTTCGTTGTCAATTACTTCGCGTGTCGTTTCACCGATCATCTTATGCTCTTCCGTAAAATCTTCCGGCGTAAAAATTTCGCTCGCATCGCGGTCTTCAATTAAGAACGCTCCACCTTTTACATATTCTTTTTCCATTTTCTGTGCATCCATATTTTTATTTAAATCCTCACCTGATGTTTATATTTGCTACCGATATTATAACTGAATGAATACTCATTCAGCAAGAAAAAAGTAAAAAAAGAAGTCAGATGCTAGTTTTTAGATGCCAGTAACTCTGACTAACCTCTAATATCCAACATCGAACATCTTTTCGATACTATTTTATCAATTCAAAAATTCCCGCAGCTCCCATTCCGCCGCCGACGCACATTGTGACCATTCCGTATCTGTGGTCGCCGCGTCGCATTTCTTGCAGAATAGTTGCGGTAAGTTTTGCTCCCGTGCAACCCAAAGGATGTCCGAGGGCGATCGCTCCGCCATTGACATTTACTTTTGCCGGGTTCATTTCGAGAACCTTCATCACCGACAAACCTTGTGCGGCAAATGCTTCGTTGAGTTCAATAACGCCGATATCATCAAGCGTTAAACCCGCGAGTTTGAGAGCTTTCGGAATTGCGTAAACAGGTCCGATTCCCATCTCTTCCGGCAAACATCCAGCAGTTGCAAAACTTACAAATCTTGCCAATGGTTTCAATCCCATTTCTTCAGCTTTTTCCGCTGACATCACAACCGTTGCCGCCGCACCGTCCGACATTTGCGAAGAATTCGCCGCCGTCACCGAACCTTGTGCGTGAAAAACCGGACGCAGACGGCTGATCGCTTCGACCGTCGAATCGCCACGCACGCCTTCATCCGTATCGAACACGACTTCCTTGCGTTGAACACGACCTTTTTCGTCCGTTTCGTCAACATAGATCGTCATCGGCACGATCTCATCTTTAAATTTCCCCGCCGCAATCGCCGCCGCTGCTTTTTGATGCGATTGCACGGAAAATTCGTCCTGCTCGGTTCGCGAAATCTCGTATTTATTCGCCAGAGCTTCCGCCGTCAACCCCATATTCAAATAATAATCGGGATAATTATCGGCAAGTTTCGGATTCGGACGAAAAGTATTTCCGCCCATCGGGATCATCGACATCGTTTCAAGTCCGCCCGCGACAATAATATCCGAACCGCCCGTGCGAATTCTGTCCGCCGCAATTGCAATAGTTTGCAAACCCGACGAACAATAACGATTAACCGTCATCGCCGGAACTTCCACCGGCAAACCCGCTTCGATTCCCGCCGTCCGTGCCACATTCATCCCTTGTTCAGCTTCGGGAAACGCACATCCCATGATCACATCATCAACCTGCGAACCGTCCAATCCTTCAACTCTAGCCACAGCTTCCTTGATCGCCGTCGCCCCCAGATCATCAGGTCGCGTATTCTTCAAAGTCCCCTTCGGAGCCTTCCCAACCGCCGTCCGCACAGACGAAACTATAACTGCTTCTTTCATATTTCTCCTTTGCTCATTTATAAAATATTGAAATGAGTGAATGCTCATTCATTTTTATTATAATATACAAATCCTAATGTTTTTACCAATACAAGTGATGAATCTTTATGGCTCAAGTTTGGATAATTCTCTTTCTACTCTCTTTATATCTTCAACCCTATTTAGTCCTTGATAACTAATTTTTAGTTGTGTAAGTAAAGATTTCACATAATATTCGTCTGTCACAGTTAATAATTCTCTCTCAGCTATTTGAACAGCTTTTTTCCATTGCTTAACTTTGTTATAGCTTTTTACAAGATGTAAAGCGATATAAGTAGCTTTAGGAAATTTGCTTAGAGCTAATTCACATGTTTGGATAGCTTGTGAATCAATATTCAAATCTTCATAAATAAACGCAAGAAATAAATACTCTATTGGGTCAGCTTTTCCAAGTTTTATCTTACCTTTTAACACAGTGATTCCCGTATTTCGGGTAGACTCGGCAAGCGATTTCAATCCCTGCTTTTCATAAAAATCCCCTAATTTATTGTAATATTCAAATTGCTTTTTTGAAATTA
>JBGTHN010000601.1:0-6105 GCA_041746235.1 Pyrinomonadaceae bacterium
AAGCGGCGAAATCTAACGGGCAAATTGCTTCACTCTTAGATCAGGAAAGAACGAATATTTTTACGCAAGCGGTGGCAAATATTCTGCCCGGCGAAAAGATCATTATTGAAATAAGTTATGTTGAAACCTTGAAATATGAAGCGGGAAGTTATGAATTCGTTTTTCCGATGGTCGTTGGTCCGAGATATATTCCGGGCAATGCAACGGGAAATTCGGGTGGCGGATTTGCTCCCGATACGACGCAAGTTCCTGACGGGTCAAAGATTACACCGCAAGTTGCAAAAGAACGTGCGGGACACGATATTTCGGTTAATGTGAAATTAGATGCTGGCGTTTTGGTTGAAAATGTCGTTTCAAATTCTCACGAAATTAGTTCACAAATGCTTTCAGGAAATTCTTACAATGTTGAACTAAAGAGCAAAAAGACGATTCCAAACAAAGATTTTATTTTAAAGTATGAGGTTGCGGGCAAACGCATTGAAGATGCTGTGATAACTCATCGTGGACAAAACGGCGGATATTTCACGATGATTCTGCAACCACCTGACAACCCGCGTTCAGAAGATGTTACGCCGAAAGAAATTGTTTTTGTGCTTGATACGTCCGGTTCGATGTCGGGTTTTCCGCTCGATAAAGCTAAAGAATCAATGAAAATGGCACTCGACGGCTTGCATCCGCAGGACACTTTTAATTTGATAACTTTTGCGGGTGATACGAAAGTTTTGTTTGAAAAACCCGTTTCTGCCAGCAAAGAAAACTTAGCGAAAGCACAAGCATTTTTGGAATCACGAAGCGGTGGCGGCGGAACTGAAATGATGAAAGCGATCAAAGCCGCACTTGAACCGAGTGATTCGCAACAGCATCTGAGAATCGTCTGTTTTATGACCGACGGTTACATCGGCAACGAAGGCGAAATTTTAAGCGAGATTCAAAAACATCAAAACGCACGAGTTTTTTCATTCGGTGTAGGAAGTTCCGTTAATCGTTTTCTGCTCGATAAAATGTCGGAAGAAGGACGTGGCGAAGTTGAATATGTTGCTTTGACAGATGACGGTTCAAAAGCCGCCAAGCGTTTTCACGAACGTGTGCGAAGTCCGCTTTTAACCGATATTTCAATTGATTTCGGAGATTTGGAAGTCGCCGATGTTTATCCAAAACGCATCAACGATTTATTTAGTGCGAAACCTGTAATAATTCACGGACGCTACACAAAAGGCGGGAAAGGAAAAATTCGCCTTAAAGGAAAATCTTTCGGACGCGATGAAATCAGAGAAATAAAGGTTAATTTTCCCGATAAAGAACCCGAACACGATGTTTTGGCGACGCTTTGGGCGAGGACAAAAATTGATGATCTGATGTCGCAGGATTATGCGACCGTTTCAGGCGGAGGAAATCAAAATGCAAAAGAAGATGTTGTCAGTCAGATTACAAATATCGGAATCGAATATCGTTTGATGACGCAATATACTTCGTTTGTAGCGGTTGAAGAAAGAGTCGTAACAGACAATGGACAACCACGCAGAATTGAAGTTCCTGTCGAAATGCCCGAAGGCGTTAGTCGTGAAGGTGTTTTTGGAGATATGGACGATGAGTTTGATAGAAGTCCTGTTAAAAACAGCAGAAAGTATAAAATGCCGATGTCAAAACCTACTAAAACTCCGAAAGTTAATAGAAGTGGAAATTCAACAGGTATTTTGAGATCAGAGGAAAAAGTGGATGCTCCGACATCGGTTGCAGACATAACTCTTACGACGAGAGTCAATGAGCAGGAAGTTAGAATTCGAGATAAAGAAACTTCGAAAGAAATTGGCAATATGGTTGGTTTGAAAGCGGTCAATTTGCCGAAACCTGTATTTCCAACTTCTGCAAAAAATGCGGTTGGTAATGTCGTTGTAAAAGTAACGCTTGATGCAAACGGAAATGTCTCGGAAGCAATAGCAATTTCGGGCAACAAAGCATTTTATCAAGCAGCGACTGATTCGGCGAAAAAATCTAAGTTTGAAATTCCCGAACTTTCGCTTGAAATTATCAAGATTACGGGCGAGATCAAATACAATTTTGCAAAAGATAAAACCGTAACTGTTTCCGATAAACTGCAAAATGTCGAAATAGAAGTTAAACCGAATAAATATCATTCAACGGTTAAGGCTTTGGTAATGCGTCTGAAAAATAATTCAAACGCAAATGCGGACGAGGCAAAATTTGTCCAAAACGGCAAAGCTGATTTGATCGTCAGAGTTGACGAACTAAAACCCGAAACGATTCTAGCAATGAAAAAACTCGGCTTTGAAGTTTTGGTTGAAATGACTTCGGCAAATGCCCTTGTCGGACGAATTGCGATCGAAAAGATTGCTACTTTAGCAGACATCGAAGCAGTTACATTTATTTCGCCGCAAAATCGTTGATTTGTAAGTCATAAATAATAGGTGAAAGCTGATAGATTTTTTATAAAAAGTCTATCAGATTTTTTTCTGTTTAACCGAAAAAGGAACGGGGAATCCATAAGGCAAATAAATGCTTGATTTTTGGTTTAATTTAACGCAAGATTGCAAAATTCAAATCTTTTTCTAAGTCATAACTAATTGAAACGCTGTCTTTTAATATTTTCCATTATTTTATATTTTGGGTGTTGGTCGATGTCGGCACAATATCGTTTCGATTCGTGGACGACGGATAACGGTTTGTCGCAGAACGGTGTGCGGACGATCACGCAAACGCCGGATGGATATTTATGGTTCACGACATTTGACGGCTTGGTGCGTTTCGACGGTTTTAGCTTTACGGTTTTCGCCAAAAATAATTCAGAGGGCATCATAAACAATCGTTTCGTCAACATACAGGCGTTTGCCGATGGAAGCGTCTGGGCGGGAAGCGAGGCGGGCGATCTGACCGTTTACCGCGACGGCTCTTTTATCTCATATCCGAAGGAAATCGTTCCCGATACGCAGATTTACGCTTTTTCCCAAAATGCGGACGGAACTGTTTTGATCGAAACGGATAAAGCATTTTATAGGCTGTTTGACGATAAATTTGTCTTTGTTCGCAAAAACGAAAACGATGGGACGCTGAAAAAAGTCCACAAAGGACATTTTGCCCGTTGGGATATTTATTTAGATAAAACTCTGCGGACGAAAGACGGCGAGGTGAAAGTTTATCCGATAACGATCAAAAACATAGATTATTACAACGACAATATCTTTGAAGACGAAACGGGCGGTTTTTGGGTTGGTGATTTTGATAAACTCGTTCATTTCAGCACTGACGGCGGCGTAACCGAATACGGAATCGAGGACGGTTATCCGAAAAACGGAATGGCACATCGTTTTTGGAAGGATGCTGAAGGAAGTTTGTGGTTTGCGACGGGAAGATTTCAAATTCCCGGTGTCGGTCTGGTCAGATTCAAAGACGGAAGATTCAAGGTTTTCGGCACAGCAGAAGGTCTGTCCGACACACATATTTTCAGCATCTTCATAGACCGCGAAGGCACGATCTGGCTGGCAACGGACAGAGGTTTAAATCGTCTGCGGCGGCAGATAATCTCAACTCTTTCAAAAGCGGACGGTTTGGCTGAAAATGAAATTTACCCGATTTTGCAGGCGAAAGACGGAAGCATTTATATCGGCACGACACGCGGTTTATCGCGTTACAAAGACGGCGAATTCAGCCAAATTGATCTGAGTTTCGCCGATCCTTTTAAATTCGAGCCGAGCATCCAGTCATTATGGGAAGATTTGGACGGACGTTTATGGATCGGTGTTCTTGGTGCTTTATTTGTCATCGAAAACGGCAAGGCTCGGCTTTTGGAAGGCATATTCGACGGGAAAACTACTGTTTCGGCAATTTACTCGGACAAGTTCGATAACATTTGGTTCGGCACTGAAAATCAAGGTATCGTTCAGTATAAAGACGGAAAAGTCGTCGGTAAATATTCGACTGAAAAAGGTTTGGCAAGCAACGATGTCAAAGTAATTCACGAAGCCAGTGACGGCACATTTTGGTTCGGAACTTACGGCGGTTTGTCGCATTTTAAAGACGGAAAATTTACCAATTACACAACGGAAAACGGTTTAGCCAGCAATTCCGTTCGTTCAATTACGGAAGACGCGGACGGAACGCTTTGGGTCGGCACCTATGACGGCGGTTTGTCGCGGTTTAAGGATGGCAAATTTTTTACTTTCAATACCAATAACGGACTTTTTAACAACGGTGTTTTTGCAACGGTTGAAGACGAAAAAGGCAATTTTTGGATGAGTAGCAACAAAGGCATCTTTCGTGTTAAAAAGCAGCAATTAAATGATTTTGCAAATGGGGAAATTAAATATTATGAATCGTTTGCGTATGGAAAACAGGACGGAATGCGAACTACCGAATGCAACGGCGGACGACAGCCTTCGGCATTAAAGGACAGCAATGGGAAAATTTGGTTTCCGACGCTCGAAGGTGTGGCAATCGTTGATCCTAACGCTTTGGAAATCAATAATATTCCGCCACCCGTAGAAATTGAAAGCATTTTAATTGACCGCGAAAATGTTGCTTTAGGGAAGGATTCGACAATCGAACTCGCTCCGACACAAAGTTATCTGGACATAAGTTACACGGCTCTGAGTTTTATCAAATCAGACCAAATTCCTTTTCGCTACAAACTCGAAGGTTTAGACAAAGATTGGGTTGATGCCGGAACGCGGCGAACAGTAAATTATGCATACTTGCCGCCGGGAGAATATGTTTTCAAGGTAATTGCCGCCAATACGGACGGCGTTTGGAACACAAACGGAAAGTCAATTAAAATCTTGGTCATTGCACCGTTTTATAAGACTTGGCGGTTTTGGTTGGTGGTTTTTATTATTTTCGGAATCGTCGGTTTTATGTTTTATCGCTTTCGCATTAGGCAATTAAAAAATAAAAATCTGGCACAACAAGCGTTTTCGCGGCAACTTATCGAATCGCAGGAAAGCGAACGCAAACGAATCGCTCAGGAACTCCACGATGGACTCGGGCAAAATCTGCTGGTGATCAAAAATCGGGCGATGTTAGGTTTGGCAGTTGAAGGAAAAGATGAACAATTTAGCGAAATTCAGGAATCGGTAACGGATGCTTTGAGCGAAGTCCGCACGATCGCTTATAATCTGCGTCCGCTACACATCGAAAGATTGGGCTTAACTTCAACGATTGAAGAGATGATCGAAGAGGTCGAAGCCGCTTCACAGATAGAGATAAATTACGACATTGAAAACATTGACGATCTATTCTCACCCGAAGATGAGATCAACATTTACCGCATTGTGCAGGAATCTTTAAACAATATCGTCAAACATTCCAATGCCAAGCGTGGAAGCGTTGAAATTTACCGCGAAGATCGGAAACTTTTTATCAAAATCAAAGATGACGGAAATGGTTTTGATGTCGAAAATAGTGAAGCAGAAAAAGGTTTAGGGTTGAACGGAATTGCCGAACGAGTAAAGATTTTAGGCGGTTTTTATTCGATTGAATCGGAATTTGGAAAAGGCACTAAGGTTTTGGTTGAAATTGAGTTAGAATCTTTTTCTTAATCAAAGTATGGAATCAGAAATCACAGTCTTGATCGCTGACGATCATCCGATCTTTCAGCGTGGATTACAGCAAATTATCGAAAC
Source organism: Pyrinomonadaceae bacterium (assembly GCA_041746235.1). Classification (GTDB taxonomy): domain Bacteria; phylum Acidobacteriota; class Blastocatellia; order Pyrinomonadales; family Pyrinomonadaceae; genus Aridibacter. The sequence goes on from JBGTHN010000601.1 coordinate 5,634, forward strand.
CGACGGCAAATTAAAAATCATTGCGGCGGTTGGCGATGGTGAAGATGCTTTGGCAAAAATACGTATTCTCAAACCGCAAGTTGCCGTATTAGATGTTGATATGCCGAAACTTGATGGTTTTGCCGTTGCCAATAATGTCAGGAAAGAAAATTTGCCGTGTGAATTGATCTTGCTGACGATGTATAAAGAAGAACGCTTTTTTAATGCGGCGTTGGACGCAGGTGTGAAGGGTTATGTTATCAAAGATAGTGCCGTCAGCGAAATTACCGATGCGATTCATTCTGCCGCAAAAGGTGAAAATTTTATCAGCCCGACGCTTTCGACGCTTTTAATGAAACGCCTCAAGCGTGCCGAAATACCGCAAAAAAATACGATTGACTCGCTGACTACATCGGAACGCCGCGTATTAAAATTGGTTTCCGAAGCCAAAACCAACAAACAGATCGCCGAAGAGCTTTTCATCAGCATCCGC
>JBGTHN010000602.1:0-3265 GCA_041746235.1 Pyrinomonadaceae bacterium
ACAAAAAACGAAGGTTTAACACAACAACACGGATTTTTTCACGCGGGAGTTTTGACGAGTATTGTTGATTCGGCTTGCGGTTATGCGGCGTTGAGCGTGATGGACGAAGATGCGGATGTTTTGTCAGTGGAGTTTAAGGTAAATCTTTTGCGTCCGGCGACAGCGGATAAAATAATCTCAACGGGAACGGTTTTGAAAAATGGGAGAACATTAGTTGTTTGCGAAGGTGTTGTCACCGACGAATCAGAAACAACAGTCTTCGCAAAAATGATTGGAACTATGTTTGTAATGAGTCAGAATCCTCTGCGGTAGCAGACATTTGTAACTTATATTACTCTTCTTTCGCTATCAATGGTTCGTTCGCACTATCGGACGAACCTGCATCAACATCGGGAAAATTATATTGTTTGACAGGTTCGGTAACTTCTTTTTCCAAAGCCGCTTCCAAAACGTCGCTGATTCTTTCCGCTAGAGTGAAAGTTAATTCTTTGCGAACTTCTTCGGGAATTTCCTCAATCGCAGATTCATTCTGTTTCGGCAAAATAATATGTCGAATTCCTGCACGATGTGCGGCAAGGACTTTTTCTTTGAGTCCGCCGATCGGAAAAACTAAGCCAGAAAGCGTAATTTCGCCCGTCATCGCTCCATCTGAGCGAACCTTTCTGCCCGTGAACAAAGAAGCCATTGCCGAAGCCATTGTTACGCCTGCTGATGGTCCGTCTTTTGGAATCGAACCTGCGGGACCGTGCAAATGAACGCCATTTTTCTTAATCATTTCCAAATCAATTCCAAATTCAGCAGAGTGCGACCAAAGATAAGAGCGTGCCGCCATTGCTGATTCTTTCATCACATCGCCGAGTTGTCCCGTTAGGGTCAAACCGCTTGAACCCGGTAATAATGTTGCTTCGATAAATAAAACCTGTCCGCCCATTTGCGTCCAAGCCATTCCTGTCGCAACACCTGCGGGCATATCTTTCCTCGCACTTTCGGGATAAAATTTCGGTCCGCCTAAGTATTCTTTTACATCACCTGCCGTAACCTTAACTTTTTCCAAATCGCCCATCGCAACTTTTAGAGCGACTTTACGGGCAATATTTCCAAGCGTTCGTTCGAGTTGTCGAACTCCGGCTTCTCGTGTGTAACGAGCTGTAATTAAATTTACCGCATCATCCGCGATCTCAAGCTGATCTTCGCTCAAACCATTATCTTTAACCTGTCTTGGAATAAGATATTGTTTGGCGATATTTAATTTTTCAATGTCGCTGTAACCCGCCAGCGAAATAATTTCCATACGATCACGAAGCGGTGCGGGAATCGGTGACAGATCATTTGCCGTAGCGATAAAGAAAATCTTCGACAGATCAAACGGCAGATCAATATAATGATCCCGAAAAGTGTCATTCTGTTGCGGGTCTAAAATTTCAAGCAAAGCCGACGAAGGATCGCCGCGATAATCGTTGCCGAGTTTATCAATTTCATCGAGCATCAGAACAGGATTATTTACCGCAACACGCCGCAAAGACTGTATAATTCTGCCCGGCATCGCACCGATATAAGTTCGGCGATGCCCGCGAAGTTCGGCTTCATCACGCATCCCGCCTAATGAAAACCGCTCAAATTCACGTCCCAAAGCTCTCGCAATTGAACGTCCGAGCGAGGTTTTACCAACTCCCGGAGGTCCAACTAAAAGCATAATCGGACTCTTTGAATCGGGACGCAATTTAACAACCGCAAGGAATTCGAGAATTCTTTCCTTCACATCCTCCAAACCATAATGGTCTTCATCAAGAATTCGTTTTGCTTCTTTTAAGTCTAATTTTTCCTCGCTTGATTTTTTCCAGGGCAATTCTAAAACATATTCGAGATAAGTGCGGATAACGTGAAAATCAGGTGCAGATTGCGGAAGTTGCTCCATTCGTCGGAGTTCTCTTTCCGCTTCTTTTTGAACATATTCGGGCAGATCGGCTTGTTCGAGTCTTTCTCTAAGCTGTTCGGCTTCTGCTTTTTCGCCGGTGTCATCTTCGCCCAATTCCTTTTGAATCGCCTTCATTTGCTGACGCAAAACATAATCTCGTTGAGATTTATCCATTTCGGACGCAGCTTCATTCGCAATTTTCGAGCGAATGTTCATTATCTCAACTTCTTTTGCCAAAGCCGCATGCGATAATGTCAACAGATCATCAACCGAAGTTGCTTCGAGCATACGTTGTTCGGTTTCTTCGCCAAGATCAAGAACTGAACCAAGAAAATATGACATTTGAATGGGATCGTTTTGTCCCATCACCGCCATACGAACTTCGGGCGGAACTTGCGGCAACATCGTCAGGGCTTCCTGAATAAGGTTTTGCAAATTTCGTTTTAAGGCTTCGACCTGATCCTTATTTTCAACAATTAATTCAGGCAAAATCTCAATTCTTGCTTTCAGGAAAGGCTCTTCGTGAACCCATTCAACAACGCGAAAACGATCTGTTCCTTGAACAACCAACTGCAAAATATCTTCCGCACGCATCATACGCTTGACGCTGACAATTGTGCCAACTTCATACATATCCGTTGGTTTTGCATTATTACCATCAATGTTTTCATTCTTAACCGTCAGACACGCAAGCAATTTTTCTTCCGTCGAAAGTGCAAATTCGGTTGCCTTTATCGAACGCTCACGACCAACCGCCAACGGAACAACCGTCTGCGGAAAAAGCGTAGTATTTTGCAGTGGCAACACCGCTAGCTCCAACGGTAAAGGTTTGAGCGGTCTTGTGTTCTGAACGTGAATGTCTTGATTTTCTGTATTTTCTATATTCTCAGCCATAAATTTTTTTCAACTTCCCTGACAAATCTGCCAAATTCTCGAACTTATTTTTCCTTTACTAAATGAACCATTAACAAACCGTTTTCAAAATTGTATTCGAGTTTTGCCCGTTCAATGGATGCAGGAAATTCCAGACTTTTTTCAAAATGTGAATATGTAATTTCCATCTGTTGATAAGAAATTCCCGCCGCACAGGTTCTGTCTTTGCGGCATCCGGCAATGTAGAGTTGATTTCCTTGAATATCTATCTCTATATCGTCTGCCGAAACTCCCGCCAATTCTACCTTTACAAGCCAACCTTCAGGCGTTTCATAAACATCCGCCGCCGGATACCAAAGTTTTCCCGAAGGTTGAGCACCTTTCGATGAACCCAAAAACTGAAAATAACGATTTATTGATTTTGCCATAATTTAATAGGTGGAAGGTGATAAGTGATAACTGATAAGTTTTCAAAAA
>JBGTHN010000603.1:0-3304 GCA_041746235.1 Pyrinomonadaceae bacterium
TTGCAGCAAACCCCGAACTGTTTCGATTCCAATAGGTGATTTGTGCGGTTCCCGGAGGTGCAACATTTGGAAAACGCAAGACACTGTAATCGGTTTTACCGTCGCCGTCATAATCTACTGGACGCTTTAAAGCAAGTTGTCCGCGAATTTCGCCATTTGGGAAATTTGTTGAATGAATATTGATATATGCTTGATTAGCCTTTAGGTTTGCGATCTGTCCTGCAGTAATTGACGCACTTCCGGTAATTGTTCCCGATGTTCCGCCGACAACTCCTAGATTAATAATAACTCCACCATTTGCTCCAACTGCCGCCGGAGCATGTATATGAGCTGCGGCTTGGGCACTTGAAAGTCCTGAAAAAGTAACAGTATAATTGATCGTTCCTGCTCCTTCATTTAAGAACACCCGTCCGAATCCTGTTCCGGTTGAAGCATTAGTTGGCACTTCTTGTGCGGCACTAATATTAGCTGTGTAGGTTTGTGCATTTACGCCCGCTGTTACGAGTAGCACAAAAATTGCGATAATGGCAAAGTTGCCAAATTTAGTATTCATATATTTCCTCCAAGAAATTTGTAATGTTTATCTTTTATACAAGCATCCAAGGTTAAACATTTGTAAAAAGCTAGTTTTTTTTTTTGAAAACTTATTTTGTCATCATTCTAAATATTTGTAAATAGATTTTTTTTTAGAAACTAAATCTCACTAATAATAAAGCCAAATAAACTAACTTCTGTATCTATCATTCAGTCCAATATTTTCTAAAATCAACGGCACAATTTTCTCAATTCTTTTCGTTTTTGTGTCCTTTCATAATTTCTAAATTCCTTTATCTTTCAACATCATTTCAATTTCCACATCGGTTAATTTTAGACGAGTTTTCAAAATCTCCAGATATTCCGTCGCCGTATAAAGCGGATAATCCGTTCCAAAAATAATCTTGTCGAAGCCGATCTTCCTCGCATAAACCGCTAATTCTGCAAACTCCGCATCGGTTAATTTGCTGACACCTTCGCTGTCTTTATCCAAGGCAACCGCCGATATATCAAAATAAATCTTATGCTTTTTGATTTTCGGATTCTCATTAAATTGCTTGATAAAAGCATCTATTACAGTTTTCGTTTTTTCATTAAACCCGCCCGAAGTTCCAAAATGTGCGACCTGAATTTTTGCAGGTTTTATTTTCGCCAAAATTTCATCAGCAAAAAGTTTTATGTCAGGTTCGCCGAATTTCCGATGAGAATTATCAAAATGGAGCAGAATCGGCATTTTCTTTTTCGCGGCATATTTGTAGATTTCCTTGATCTTGGCAAGATGTTCGGGTTCGGTTAAATAAAGTTGATTCGCGTTTGAATGAATCTTCAAACCATCCGCTTTTAATGTTTTATGACACCTTTTGACTTCTTCCAAAGCATAACTTTTTAGCGGATCAACTCCACAAAACGCCTTGATATTTTTCGGCGATTTCTCTCTCGCCTTGATAATAAAATCATTCTCGGCTTTAACCAACTCATATTCATTTTCAAACTTACCAAACTCCGAACTGCCGTAAATATAAGCCATCGAAGCAATCGTCAAACGGTTCGTTTCCAGACGCTTCACAACCGTGTCAAAATCCGAATAAAACTCATCAGGTCTTGAAAACGGAATGCCAATATCTTTGAAAACTTTGATAAGTTGCGGACTCATCAAATGAACATGATGGTCATAAATTTGCTTATCAACATTACTTTCAACAGTTTGACTTGGCAGCAAGACTCCACAAAAAGCCAACACTAAAATCATCAAAATACAATTTTTCATAACTTTCGATTTTTGCAATTTCTCTTGATAAATTTTGCAAAATGCAATTTAGATTTACATCAAACTTAGTTTGAAACATCCAAAATATCAAATAAATCCAAAAAGTTTGCGTAACGCGTTCAGAGTACAAAATTCATTTTGCCGTTTCAGCAAGCGTTAGCTATGCTGAAACTTATGTTATTTTCTCAAAACTCAAACTATCTAAGGACAGCGTTTGCAACCGTCTAGCTTTGCTGACGGTTGCCACAAATTGAAATTTGAACTCGAAAACGCGATTATTCAACTCGTCTTTTCTAATTCCAAATAGCTTCAATTCTGCGGATAAACATCTACGCTAGTTTCTGTTAAACTTTAGGCATAGCATTTGCGATGTTTTAGAGATAGAGAGGTTTATATGATTTCGACAACCACAAATAAAAGCACTACGATTCAGATTTATCCGTATGCAAAGATCGAAGTTGATTTTGGCTCGCTCTTAAAAGAGATGAGCGATGAAGAATTTTTCGACTTTTGCCAAAAACATAATGATTTGCGGATCGAACGGGAAAGCAACGGAGAGATATTAATTATGTCGCCCACATTTAGCGAAACGGGAAGAAAAAATTTCAATTTAATTGCAGAATTTGCAATCTGGGCAAAACAAGACGGAACAGGAATCGGCTTTGATTCTTCAACAGGTTTCACCCTGCCGAACGGTGCAGTTCGTTCGCCCGATCTGTCTTGGATAAAACTCGAAAGATGGAATGAGATTTCCGAAAACGAACGCAAAAAGTTTGCACACATCTGCCCCGATTTCGTCGTCGAACTCCGCTCCGAAAGCGATTCTCTTCTCACATTACAAGACAAAATGAAAGAATACATCGAAAACGGTGCGTCTTTGGGTTGGCTGATCGACTCAAAAGAACGAAAAGTTTATGTCTATCGTCCAGATGAAGAAGTCGAGATTTTAGAAAATCCAAAGGAAGTTTCGGGTGAATCTATTCTTAAAGGTTTTACATTAAACTTGAAGGAAATATGGGAGTAAGAAAATTATGCAAGGAACAATTGAAAAAATACGAAATGAAGTAGAACAACTTTCGGAAGACGAATTGCAGACAGTTCGCAATTTAGTTGATTCGCTTCTTGAAAAGAAAAAAGAAGCAAAACCAAAAATGACGGAAGATGAGTTTGAACAGCATCTCTATGAAAAAGGAATTATCGGCAAACCGCCGCCGCCGATAACGGATTTTTCACGTTACGAAAATTACAAGCGTATTGAAGTCAAAGGCAAACCCGTTTCCGAAACAATTATTGAGGAGCGTAGATAAATGTCTGCTTACTTCTGCGATTCGAGTGCGATCGTTAAACGATATATGGTTGAAAAAGGTTCGGCTTGGCTATCGTCAACAACCGACCCAAAAAACAATCGCGTTTATGTGGCTCGTATAACTTTTGTCGAAGTAATTTCAGCGATTACACGACGCGAAAAAGGCAAACATATTTCAGCGATTGATGCGGACAATG
>JBGTHN010000604.1:0-1862 GCA_041746235.1 Pyrinomonadaceae bacterium
CCGCCCGCAAATGCTGAGAATTTGTCGGAAGGTGAAACTTCAAATCTATTGAATCGTATTCCGAAAATTAAGACGGAAGATGACGATAAAGTAGATTTTAGGAAACGTGAGGGAAGTTTGCCTGCACCGAAAACGGGTAAAAAGATTCCTGTTAAATTTCCGGCTGATGAATCGAGAGAAGTTCCAAATTCCAATAACGATCAAGCGTTGGAAGTCGTTAGATTTTCGCCCGAAGGCGAGATTCCGCTTGCTCCCGATCTGAGCGTAACATTTTCGCATCCGATGGTTGCAGTAACTTCGCAAGAAGGTGCGGCACAAACAGTTCCTGTGCAATTAACACCGAATGCGGAAGGAAAATGGCGTTGGTTGGGAACGAAAACTTTGATGTTTGATACGACAAAGCGTTTTCGTATGGCGACGAAATACACCGCACGAATTCCTGCGGGAACAAAAGCGGCGACGGGACAAGTTTTGAATAAAGAAGTTGTTTGGACATTTACTACTCCGCCACCGAAGTTGGAAAATAATTATCCTTCAAACGGTTCAACAACCCGACGTGATGAATTGATGTTTGTTTCGTTCGATCAGGAAATAAATCCAAAAGCTGTTCTGGAAACAACTAGCGTAACATCAGGCGGAAAACGTATTCCGATCAGATTAGCGAGCGATGAAGAATTAAAATCGGGAAGTCTTCCATATTATATAAAACAAGCCCAACCGAATCGTTGGATGGCATTTCGTGCTGTAAATTCAAATGGCGGAATTGAAAATGCTCTGCCAGCAGATTCGTCGATTCAGGTAACTTTTAATAAAGGAACGCCTTCAGCCGAAGGTCCTCTGACAACAAACGCCGCCCAAAGTTTTAGTTTCAGTACCTTTGGAGCGATGAAGTTTGTAGATGGATATTGTAATTATCGAAGCAATAAGAATTGTTCTCCGTTTGATACCTGGTATTTGCAGTTTACAAATGCGATTGATACGTCAAATTTTGACAAATCAATGATAAAAGTTTCGCCCGCAGTTGAAGGATTAACGATTTATCCAAGCGGACAATATATTTATATTTCGGGCGTTAAAAAAGGAAATACAACTTACACAGTTACAATTGATGATTCGATCAAGGATATTTACACACAAAAATTGCAAGAACCCGGTAAAGCGACGATAAAAGTTGGTTCTGCTCCGGTCAGTTTGTATGCACAGGGCGGAAATATGGTTGTGCTTGATCCGACGACGAAAAAACCTTCGTTTTCGGTTTATTCGACAAATCAGCCTTCTGCTAGAGTTAAAGTTTATAAAGTTCAACCGCAAGATTGGTCACAATTTCAACAGTTTGTTCGTTACAAAGATTATGAAGACGGCACAAAAGTTTCGATGCCGGGAACGCTTATCAGCAATCAACTTACAAATATCGAAAATAAACCGGATGAAATGGTTGAAACGCGAATTGATCTGTCGAAATTTATGAGCGGCGGATTTGGCAATGTCATTTTGGATATTACACCGACAAAAAAACAGGACAAATATGACCGCACGAGAATTTTAACCTGGGTTCAATCCACACATATCGGTCTTGATGCTTTTGTTGATAATCAGGAATTAGTTGGATTTGCAACCGATCTGGCGACAGGAAAACCACTTGCGGGAATTCAACTTTCTATATTTCCAAACGGAAAAGAAGTTACCAGCAATCAAACTAAAAAAGAAGATGAAAGTTATGCTTCGCAGGTTTGGGATTGGCTGACAAGTTGGGGAAGTTCGCAAGCGGACGACATTCAATCATTCGATGAAAATGGTTCGGCAATTGAAACCGAATCTATCGAAAAAGCCCAATAAAACACGACTCCAGCCAATGGAATATT